>JBBIGX010000054.1:0-6068 GCA_037447315.1 Gallionellaceae bacterium
ACGCCGGACGGCGCGATGGTCCCGCTCGGCCAGCTCGCCAGCGTGCGCATCCGTAAGGGCGCGCCGTCCATCCGTACCGAGAACGCACTGCTTTCGGCCTACATCTACGTGGACATCCGCGAGCGCGACATCGGTTCCTATGTGGCCGATGCGCGCCGCGCGGTGGCCGAACAGGTGAAATTCCCGCCGGGCTACTACGCGACCTGGAGCGGCCAGTTCGAATACATGGAACGCGCCATCGCCAAGCTGAAGATCGTCATCCCGGTCACGCTGCTGCTGATCTTCCTGCTGCTCTACCTCAACTTCCGCCGCGTCACCGAGTCGCTGGTCGTGATGCTGTCGGTGCCGTTCGCGCTGGTCGGCGGCGTGTGGCTGCTGTGGCTGCTGGATTACAACCTCTCCGTCGCGGTCGCGGTCGGCTTCATCGCGCTGGCCGGCGTGGCGGCCGAGACCGGCGTGGTGATGCTGATCTATCTGGAGAATGCCTGGCAGGAGATACAGGCCACATGCGCTGCCGCAGGTCGTGCCGCGAACGCCTCAGACCTCTATGCCGCCATCATCGAAGGCGCGGTGGAACGCGTGCGTCCCAAGATGATGACCGTGGGCGCCATCATGGTCGGCCTGCTGCCCATCCTGTGGAGCAGTGGTACCGGCTCGGAAGTGATGCGCCGCATCGCTGCCCCCATGGTGGGCGGCATGGTGTCGTCCGCCGTGCTCACGTTGCTGGTGATCCCGGTCATCTATGCGCTCGTCAAACAGCGTGAACTCCCCACTTTTCATCAACCCTGAAAGGAGCGAAACATGAAACGATTCCCACTCACGCTGGCACTGCTGGCATCCATCGGCCTCGCCCAAGCCGCTTCCCACGAACACCCGGCGGGACATGAGCTGTCCGCGCACGCCGGACACGCCGCCACACACACGGCGACGGGCGTAGTAAAGGCGGTCAAGGCCGGCAAGGTGCAGATTGCGCACGACCCAATCCCCGCGCTGGACTGGCCGCAGATGACCATGTGGTTCGAGATTGGCGAGATGCCGGCCGGCATCAAGGCAGGTGATGCGGTGCGTTTCGAAATGAGGCCACGCAGCGACAAGAAGTGGCAGGTGGAGAAGATCGAGAAGCGCTAGCCTTTGCGTCCGTCCGGCCTTGCAGCGCTACATCGACGGGTCGGCTGCGGCGAGCAACAGTGTCGTGCTGCCGCCGTCGTAGGCGATCACCTTGCTGCGATAGCGCGCATCCCATAGCGCATCGATGCTTTTCGGCGGCGGCGACATGGCGCCGATCATAGATCAGGCCCATCTACAAATAGGAATAGGGGATGCCGAACGCCAGGCCGTGCCGGATCAGGACGATCCAAAGGCCGTGAAACGCCCGGTCCCGTCCAGCGAACAGTACAGCGTCTCGCGTCGCGCCAGCGGGGTGATGTGGAACATGCGGAACGCGCCGTAGCCCTTGGCGCTCTGGATGGTGCCGGCATAGCGGTAGCGCGCCCAGTGTTCGCCCTCCAGTTCCAGCATGGCGACCAGCGGCTCGGTGCCGAAGATCTCGCCCGGCGGCGTGACCGGTTCGATGCGCGCGGTCTTGGTGACGTCGGTGCTGGCGAAGGTGACGGTCTGTGCCAGATGGTCGCGCAGTTTGTACACCGGACCGTAATGCAGGCCGATGCGCAGCATCAGCGGCTCGGCCAATCCCAGCGACGACTGGTCCGCCGCCGCCATCGCGTCATTCAGTTCGGCGGCGATATGCGCCACGGTGGAAGCCTTGCGCGCCACCAGATAGATGGCGTCGCCCCAGGTGTCGACATGCTGCACGTCGCTGCGGTAGCGGTCTATCACCGCCGCCAGCAGGGGATGCAGTTCGTTGAAATACCACACCACGCCGCTGTCGCTCAGTTTGCTGAAACCGCGCACGTCGGCGAACAGCAGGGCATGCGGCTCGCGGCGCAGCACCGCGTCGTGCTGTCCGAAATCGCGCACCACGGGCTGCGGCAAACGCACCGGGCATTCGATGATCTCGGAACGCTGTCCCATGGCCTGCCAACGCCGGATGTTGGCATAGGTGCTGGAACGCTGGTCCGACGCCACCTTGTCCCACACGGCGACCTGCATCACACGCGCCTGCAGCGACCCGGCGCGCATCAGCGCCATGCCCATGGCGATATCGGCGCAATGCCGGAACAGCAGGTCCTCGCCGAGGAAGTCGGATTCGGTGGCGAAGGAGACAGTGTTGGCCTGCGCTAGGCAGCGCCGGAAGCGCGCCACCCATTGCTCCCCGGCGGGACGCACCGAGATGTCACAGAACGCCTGCTCCGCGAAGGGCAGCCACACGTTGAGTTCGCCGCCCTGCTCCAGCACGGTCTCGGCGAACAGGATGTCCGATCCGGTCGCCAGCGAACCGTAGGCGATCACCCCGTGCTGTTCCGCGAGCACGGCGGCGATACGCTGCTGCAAGGCCTGTTCCGCGGCCGCATCCAGCGGGCGGTGGCGGTCGAAGATATGGCCGCAATAATGGAACACCGTCTCCGGCAGCATGGGATCGACGATGGCGGGATCGAGCCCCATGTAACTGCACACCAGACGCAACTGACGGTTCATGCGCGCGCGTGAGCAGGTTGTTGCGGTTGTGGGTAGCCGCCTCGCGTATCGTCTCGCGCGCCTCCACCTCACGTCCGAGCAGCAGCCATGCCTCCGATTTCGTCGCCAGCGGGAAGAAGCGCGGCCCCGTATCCTTGTTCGCCAGATCGATGGCGACCTCGGCCAGTGCGCGCGCTGGCGGTCTCGCCGGAATACATGTAGAGCGTGGCCGCGTTGATTGCGGCATAGTGGCCGCCGAACTGGTTGTAGGCCCTGTGGTAGGTGACCGCCGCCGTGTGGAAACGCTCGCGCCCCAATCCCTCGAAGGGATGCGGCCGCGTGATGTCGATGTCGAGGAAGGCCAGGTCCTTGAGGATACGCGGCTCCAGCGCACGCACATATTCGTTCTGGCTCTCGTGCAGGTGGAACTTGTAGAAGGTATCCAGCGCGCGCTGCTTGGCGTTGCAGCGCGACAGGGCCAGCACCGCGCAGTATTTGAAGAACTCGTCGCCGGGCGCCAGTTTCAGGCCTTCCTGCGCGAGGTCATATTCCTTCAGGTGGTCGCCCTTCTGCTGGGCGGCCTGGATCGCGGCGCGGATCGCTTCTGTCTGTTCAGGCATGACGGACTCCCCGTGACCTCGTGCTAGCGCAGTCCCGGCACGAACAGCGCCGGATCGACCCGCGCGTTGTTGAGGCTCACCCCCCAGTGCAGGTGCGGCCCGGTGGCGCGGCCACTCATGCCAACCGTGCCGATGCGCTCGCCGCGTTTGACCGGCTGCCCCGGCTGCACGTCCACGCTGTCCATATGACCGTACAGGGTGATGAGTCCCTGACCGTGGTCGATGAACACGCTCTTGCCGTTGAAGAAATAATCGCCGGTGCGCGTGACGATACCGTCCGCCGGCGCGACGATGACCTCTCCGCGCGCGGCCGCGATGTCCATGCCGCTGTGCGGACTGCGCGGCTCACCGTTGAACACGCGGCGCAAGCCGAAGGAACTGCTGGGCGTGCCCGCCACCGGCTGCAGGAACTCGAGCTTGTCCGCCAGCAGTTGCGGTTGCCAGTTCGACAACGCCTGCCTGATCTCCTCGCGCTCCTTCTCGATGCGCAGCATATCCTCCTCGCCCGGCGTCACCTTGCTCTTGTCCTGTATGGTCAGGCGCTGCGTGATGTATTTCTTGTCCTGCACGCGGAACGTGCGGCGCAGCGGCTTGCCGGAAGCAGGCTCGATCCACACAGACTGCTTGCCCGGCTTCACGCTCAAGGGGATGCCAACCAGCGCCTGCCACTGTTTATCGCCCGGCACCAGCATCACCCGGCTGTTGTTGTAGCGCACCACCGGCGCCGGCGCCTGCACATCGCCGACTTCCAGCAGCACCACGCCGCCCGGAACCGGCGAAGACTGCGGCAACTCCACGGCCCACGCGAGCGGGCTGAAACACACAGACATCAATGCAAAAAACAACGTTCGCATATCCACTGGATGACCTTTATACCTGGCAGCTAGCGCGCCTTCTCCACCGCTTCTTCCACCCGCTCCACCGCGATCACCTGCATGCCCTCGATCTTGTGCCTGGGCGCATTGGCCTTGGGGATGATGGCATGGGTGAAGCCGAGTTTGGCGGCTTCCTTCAATCTTTCCTGCCCGCGCTGCACCGGGCGCACCTCACCGGCCAAGCCCACCTCGCCGAACACCACCATCTTCTCCGGCAAAGGACGGTTGCGCAACGAGGAGACGATGGCGAGCAATACCGCGAGGTCTGCGCCCGGCTCGGTGATCTTCACGCCGCCGACGGCATTGATGAACACGTCCTGATCGAAACAGGCGATACCGGCATGGCGATGCAACACCGCCAGCAGCATGGCGAGGCGGTTCTGCTCCAGCCCCAGCGACAGGCGGCGCGGGGATGGCAAATGCGCATCGTCCAGCAGCGCCTGCACTTCCACCAGCAGCGGCCGCGTGCCTTCCTGCGTCACCATCACGCAGGAGCCGGGCACCTGCGCGCCGTGCTGTGACAGGAACAGCGCGGACGGATTGCTCACCTCGCGCAGGCCCTTCTCGGTCATGGCGAACACGCCCAGTTCGTTCACTGCGCCGAAGCGGTTCTTGAACGCGCGGATGAGGCGGAAGCTGGAATGCGTGTCGCCCTCGAAATACAGCACGGTGTCGACGATGTGTTCCAGCACGCGCGGCCCGGCCAGCGCGCCTTCCTTGGTGACATGGCCGACCAGGATCATGGAACCCCCCGCGCTCTTGGCGATACGCGTCAGTTGTGCCGCGCATTCGCGCACCTGTGCCACCGAGCCGGGCGCCGAGGTGAGCTGCTCGGAATACATGGTCTGGATGGAGTCGATCACCACCACGTCCGGTTTCTCGTGCGCCACGGTGGACTGGATCTTCTCCAGTTGTATCTCGGGCAGCAGGTGCACGTCGCGCGCATCCAGCGCGAGACGTTTGGCGCGCAGCGCGATCTGCTGCGCCGATTCCTCGCCGCTGACATAGAGCACTTTTTTCTTGGGCGCGAGGTGCGCCAGCGTCTGCAACAACAGCGTGGATTTGCCGATGCCGGGATCGCCGCCGATCAGCACCACGCCGCCTTCCACCAGCCCGCCGCCCAGCACGCGGTCGAACTCGGCGATGCCGGTGGGGGTGCGCGACACCTCGCTGGCTTCCACCTCGGCCAGTTGCTGCAACTTGCCGGAAGCGGCCAAAGAACTGAAACGGTTCTTGCCCGCCGCCGGCAGCACTTCCGCCACCGATTCGACCAGCGTGTTCCATTCGCCGCAATGCGGACACTGACCCTGCCATTTCGGCGTCTGTCCGCCGCATTCGGTGCAACTGTAGATCGTCTTTGCTTTTGCCATGTTCTTCCTTTGGTGGAGGCGAAGGATAACGCAGAGGCATCGGGTAGAATAGCGCCCATGTTGCGCCTCACCGAAATCCGCCTTCCCCTCGACCATACCGAAGATGACCTGAGAGCCGCCATCCTGCAGCGGCTGGGCATCGCCACGCAGGCGCTCATGGGCTACACCCTGTTCCGGCGCGGCTATGACGCACGCAAGAAGAACGCCATCGTGTTCGTCTACACGCTGGACGTGGAAGTGGCGGACGAAGCCGCGCTGCTGAAGAAAAACATTCCACACGTCGCCCCTGCGCCGGACATGAATTACCGCTACGTGGCGCACGCGCCGGCCGCATTGCAGGAGCGCCCGGTGGTGATCGGTCTGGGTCCGTGCGGCATCTTCGCCGGGCTGCTGCTGGCGCAGATGGGGTTCAAGCCCCTCATCCTCGAGCGCGGGAAGGAAGTGCGCGAGCGCACCAAGGACACCTGGGGCCTGTGGCGCAAGGGCAAGCTCGATCCCGAGTCGAACGTGCAATTCGGCGAGGGCGGCGCGGGCACCTTCTCCGACGGCAAGCTGCACAGCGGCATCAAGGACCCGCGCTTCCTCGGGCGCAAGGTCTACCTCGGTGCGGTCGTCGTGCTCGTGACGGC
>JBBIGX010000054.1:6078-6831 GCA_037447315.1 Gallionellaceae bacterium
GATGCAGGAGTTCGTGAAAGCGGGCGCGCCGGCAGAAATCCTGTACGTGAGCAAACCGCACATCGGCACCTTCCGTCTGGTCGGCATGGTGGAGCAGATGCGGCACGAGATGGAGCAGCTCGGCGCAGAGATCCGCTTCCAGAGCAAGGTCTCGGACATCGAGATCGTCGATGGCCGCGTGCAGGCCGTGCTGCTGGAAAACGGCGAACGCATCGCCACGCATCACGTGGTGCTGGCCGTGGGCCACAGCGCGCGCGACACCTTCGAGATGCTGCACAAGCGCAACGTGTACATGGAAGCCAAGCCGTTCTCCATCGGCTTCCGCATCGAGCATCCGCAATCCGTCATCGACAAGGCACGTCTCGGCCCCAACGCAGGCAACCCGCAGCTCGGCGCCGCCGACTACAAACTGGTGCACCACTGCCAGAACGGCCGCACGGTGTACAGCTTCTGCATGTGCCCCGGCGGCACCGTGGTGGCCGCGACATCCGAGGAAGGCCGCGTGGTCACCAATGGCATGAGCCAGTACTCGCGCAACGAGCGCAACGCCAACAGCGCCATCGTGGTCGGCATCACACCGGACGATTACCCGGGTGATGTCTTGGCAGGTGTGGAATTCCAGCGTCAATGGGAATCGCGCGCCTTCGAACTCGGCGGCAGAAACTACAATGCCCCGGCGCAACGCGTGGGCGACTTCCTCGCCGGGCGCCCTTCCACACAACTCGGTGAGGTCGTACCTTCCTACACCCCCGG
>JBBIGX010000055.1:0-6702 GCA_037447315.1 Gallionellaceae bacterium
CGTCGCCGCCGCCGGCATAACGACGCTTCGAACCGCCCAGCACCTTGATGCACATGACGGAGCGTGCGCCGGAGTTATCGGCCACATTCAAAACAGCCTGCATTTGTATCATTTTTTATCTCCAACTTATTCCGCCTGCGGCGGCTAGTTTTGGAACCCGTTCGGGTCAGGCCGCCGCAAGCGGCGGTGAAACGAAGCCGTGCATTTTAGTCAGACTCGCACCTTTGCGCAAGCTAATTTTTTGGTTAGGCACCCACAGCCTTTTCAACCCGCTTGGCCACGCGCCAAGTCTTTGTCTTCGAGATCGGGCGCGTCTCTTCGATCGTCACCACGTCGCCCTGGTTGAACTCGTTGTTCTCGTCATGGGCATGGTACTTCTTGGAGACGCGGACGACCTTGCCCAACACCGGGTGCTTCACTTTGCGCTCGACCAGGACCGTGACGGTCTTGTCCATCTTGTTGCTGACGACAGTGCCGGTCAGGGCGCGTTTCAGATTCGCTGCACTCATTGCTGCACACCTTTTTCTGTCAAAACGGTTTTCACACGCGCGATATCACGGCGCACCTTGTTCAACTGGCTGGTGTTGCCCAGCTGTTGCGTCGCCAGCTGCATGCGCAGGCCGAACTGGGCCTTACTCAACGACAGCAACTCCTCGTGCAACTCGGCCACGGATTTCTTCTTCAACTCACTCGCCTTCATGATTACGCTCCTACCTGTCTGACCACGAAGGTCGTCTTGATCGGCAGCTTTGCCGATGCCAGCTTGAACGCCTCACGCGCCAATGCCTCAGCCACGCCATCCATCTCGTACAGCATCTTGCCAGGCTGGATCTCGGTCACGTAATACTCCGGACTCCCCTTGCCGTTACCCATGCGGACCTCGGCAGGCTTCTTGGAGATCGGCTTGTCCGGGAACACACGGATCCAGATGCGGCCGCCGCGCTTGATGTGGCGGGTCATGGCACGGCGCGCCGCCTCGATCTGGCGCGCAGTCAGTCGGCCGCGACCCACGGCCTTGAGACCGAACTCGCCGAAACTGACCTTGTTGCCGCGGGTCGCAACGCCGGTGTTACGGCCCTTCTGCTCCTTGCGGTATTTCCTTCTAGCTGGCTGTAGCATGTTTCGCTCCCGACTTTCTTACTTTCTTTTCTGGCTCGGCAACAACGGGCGCAGCAACTTCCTGCTGACCTGTCTGGTCGCCCTTGTACACCCACACCTTGACACCGATAACACCGTAAGTCGTCTTGGCTTCGGAGAAGCCGTAATCAATGTCGGCACGCAGGGTATGCAAAGGCACGCGACCTTCACGATACCACTCGGTACGGGCGATCTCGATGCCGTTCAGGCGGCCACCGCTCATGATCTTGATGCCCTGGGCACCCAGCCGCATGGCGTTCTGCATCGCACGCTTCATCGCACGACGGAACATGATCCGCTTCTCCAGCTGCTGGGTGATGGATTCCGCGATCAGCTGCGCATCGACTTCCGGCTTGCGCACTTCCTCGATGTTCAGGCCGACGTCGGGCAAGCCCATGCGCGTACGCAGTTCGGCGCGCAGCTTCTCGATGTCCTCGCCCTTCTTGCCGATGACCACGCCCGGACGTGCGGTATAGATGGTGATCTTGGCGTTTTTGGCGGGGCGCTCGATCACGATCCTCGAAACACCGGCACCGGCCAGCTTCTTCTTCAGGTACTCGCGCACCTCGATGTCCTTGTGCAGCAGATCGGCGAAGTTCTTGCTGCCGGAATACCACTTTGAAGCCCAGTTCTTCTGGACGCTCAGGCGGAACCCGATCGGATGAATTTTCTGACCCATGCTTTAGCTCCCAACGGTGATCGTAATGTGGCAGGTCTGCTTCTCGATGCTGGTCCCGCGGCCCTTGGCACGGGGGATCATGCGTTTGAGAGAGGCGCCCTTGTCCACGTAGATGGTAGTGACCTTCAATTCATCAATGTCCGCACCGTCGTTATGCTCGGCATTGGCAATCGCCGAATCCAGCGCCTTCTTGAGGATGGCGCCCCCCTTCTTCGGGCTGAAAGTCAGAATGTTCAGGGCTTGCGCCACCGGCAAGCCGCGAATCTGGTCAGCGACCAGACGCGCCTTCTGCGCCGACAGGCGTACGCCACGGATGACTGCTGTTGTACTCATCATCGCTCCTTATTTCTTGACTGCTTTTTTATCAGCAGCATGCCCTTTGAAGGTACGCGTCAGGGAGAACTCACCCAACTTGTGCCCCACCATGTTCTCGGAGATGTAGACCGGGACATGGGTCTTGCCGTTGTGTACCGCGATCGTCAGGCCGACGAACTCCGGCATCACGGTGGAACGGCGGGACCAGGTCTTCACCGGGCGCTTGTCGCTGGTGGCGCGAACCGCCTCCACCTTCTTCATCAGATGCAAGTCGACGAACGGACCTTTTTTAACTGAACGTGCCATATTTACCTACCCCTTAAACCTGAAAGCGACGACGCACGATCATGCCGCTGGTGCGCTTGTTGCTGCGTGTACGATAGCCCTTGGCCGGCACACCCCACGGGCTGACCGGATGGCGACCCGCCGCAGTCTTGCCCTCACCACCACCGTGCGGGTGGTCGATCGGGTTCATCGCCACGCCACGCACGGTTGGGCGAATACCGCGCCAGCGATTGGCACCAGCCTTGCCGATGGAGCGCAGGCTGTGCTCGGAGTTACCCACTTCGCCCAAGGTCGCCTTGCAATCGATGTGCACCTTGCGAATCTCGCCCGAACGCAGACGCAGCTGGGCATAACTGCCTTCGCGCGCCAGCAGCTGCACGGCAGCACCGGCGGAACGCGCCAGTTGCGCGCCCTTGCCGGGAAGCATCTCGATGGCGTGGATGATGGAACCCACCGGAATGTTGCGCAGCGGCAATGCATTACCCGCCTTGATCGGAGCTTCGGATCCGCTGATCAGTTGCGCACCGGCAGAGATACCCTTGGGTGCCAGGATGTAACGGCGCTCGCCGTCGGCATACACCAGCAATGCCAGATGCGCGCTACGATTCGGGTCGTACTCCAGACGCTCGACCTTGGCCGGAATGCCGTCCTTGTCGCGCTTGAAATCCACCAAACGGTAGTGCTGCTTGTGGCCCCCACCCATGTGGCGGGTGGTGATATGACCGTTGTTGTTACGACCCGCGGTCTTGCTCTTCTTCTCGACCAGGGAGGCAACGGGCTTACCCTTATGCAGTTCCTTGTTGACCACGCGCACAACGGCACGTGCACCAGGAGATGTCGGTTTCAGTTTGATCAGTGCCATGTTTTACCCCTGCTCGCTTGCGGCAAAGTTGATCTCCTGGCCGGCAGCCAGACAGACGTAGGCTTTCTTCCAGTCCTTGCGGCTGCCCATGTAGCGGCCGAAGCGCTTCTGCTTGCCCTTGACGTTGCTGATCTGCACGCTATCCACGGTGACGTTGAACAGCTTCTCGACCGCAGCCTTGACTTCAGGTTTGGTGGCATCGGATGCCACACGGAAGATCACCTGGTCGTTCTTCTCGGCCACGAAAGTGGCCTTTTCCGAGATCTGCGGCGCCAGCAGGATATGCAGCAGGCGCTCTTCGTTGAACTTGGCGGTCGTCATGCCAGCATCTCCTCAATTTTGGCGATCGCACCCTTGGTCACCAGCACGTTCGGGAAGCGGATCAGGCTGACCGGGTCGGCCTGATGCGCTTCCAGCACCAGCACGTTCGGCAGGTTGCGGGAAGCCAGATAAACGTTCTCATCAATGCTGTCGGTGATGATCAGCACGCGCGCATCGCTCAGGCCCATACCCTTGATCTTGTCGGCCAGCAGCTTGGTCTTCGGCGCCTCGACGGACAGACCGTCCAGCACGCTCAGACGCCCTTCGCTCACCAGCTTGGAGAAGATGGATGCCAGACCGGCGCGGTACATCTTGCGATTGATTTTCTGGGTGTAGTTCTGATCCGGAGTATTCGGGAAAATCTTGCCACCCCCACGCCACAACGGGCTGGAGGCACGACCGGCACGCGCACGACCGGTACCCTTTTGCGCCCAAGGCTTGCGCGTGGTCTTGGCGATCTCGCTACGCCCCTTTTGCTTGCTGTTAGCCGAGCGGGCGTTGGCCTGATAGGCCACCACCAGCTGATGCACCAGCGCTTCGTTGTATTCGCGACCGAACAGGTCGTCGGAAGCATTGATGCTTGCCGCAGCCTTGCCGTTCTCGTTGATGACTTTCAGTTCCATTATGCCGCCTCCGCCTTGACTGCCGGACGTACGATCACGTTGCCGCCCTTGGAGCCGGGAACCGCCCCCTTGACCAGCAGCAACTGACGCTCCGCATCGATGCGCACGATCTCCAGGTTCTGCACGGTGCGCTGCACGTCACCGAGGTGGCCCGTCATGCGCTTGCCCGGGAACACACGCCCCGGATCCTGCGCCATACCGATGGAGCCCGGCACGTTGTGCGACTTGGAGTTGCCGTGGGTAGCGCGACCGGAACTGAAGTGATAACGCTTGATGGTACCGGCATAACCCTTACCGATGGTGATGCCTGTCACATCGACCTTCTGGCCGACCCGGAACAGGTCCACGCCCACCTTGCCACCCAGCGCGAGGCCGGCCAGCTGCTCGGGGGTTGCCGTGAATTCTTTCAGGACGCTGCCCGCCTCGACGCCGGCCTTGGCAAAATGCCCGGCAGCCGCCTTGGTCACACGGCTGGCGCGGCGCGTACCGAACGCGACCTGCACGGCGCTGTAACCATCGGTGGGAGCGGTTTTGATCTGGGTGACACGATTGTTGGACACGTCCAGCACAGTCACCGGCAACGACGTACCGTCGTCGGTGAAGATGCGGGTCATGCCAATCTTGCGACCGACAAGTCCTAAGCTCATTATTGTTTCCTTTTATTAAGGGGCCGACTTCAATTGGTCAGCCGATTCAACTGCAAAACTGCTACTGCGGATTACTGCAATTTGATTTCAACATCCACGCCAGCCGGCAGATCCAGCTTCATCAGCGCATCGACGGTCTTGTCCGTCGGATCGATGATGTCCATCAGACGCAGATGGGTGCGAATCTCGAACTGGTCGCGCGAAGTCTTGTTCACGTGCGGGGAACGCAGCACGTCGAAGCGCTCGATCTTGGTGGGCAGCGGAACCGGCCCTTTCACCACAGCGCCCGTGCGCTTGGCGGTGTCCACGATCTGCAAGGCGGATTGATCGATCAGACGATAGTCGAACGCCTTCAGGCGGATGCGAATTTTTTGACTTTGCATAATCTTCTCTGCTTCTCTGCGGCAAGAACCGCTGGTTTAAAGAACGAAATCGCCCGACGACAGCCGGGCGAGGGCGCGCATTGTATGCTCACTCGATGATCTTGGCAACCACCCCTGCGCCGACGGTACGGCCGCCTTCGCGGATGGCGAAACGCAGGCCTTCTTCCATCGCGATCGGAGCGATCAGGTTCACCGTGATCGACACGTTGTCGCCAGGCATCACCATCTCGGTGCCAGCCGGCAGTTCGATCGCACCGGTCACGTCGGTGGTGCGGAAGTAGAACTGCGGACGGTAGCCCTGGAAGAACGGGGTGTGACGGCCGCCTTCGTCCTTGCTCAGCACATAGATCTCGGCCGTGAACTTGGTGTGCGGGGTGATGGAGCCGGGTTTGGCCAGAACCTGACCGCGCTCGACTTCTTCACGCTTGGTGCCGCGCAGCAGCACGCCGACGTTGTCGCCCGCCTGACCCTGGTCCAGCAGCTTGCGGAACATCTCGACGCCGGTGCAGGTGGTCTTCTGGGTGGGCTTCAGTCCCACGATCTCGATTTCGTCGCCAACCTTGATGACGCCGCGCTCGATACGGCCGGTCACCACGGTGCCGCGACCAGAGATGGAGAACACGTCTTCCACCGGCATGATGAAGGCGCCGTCGATGGCACGCTCAGGCGTGGGGATGTAGGTGTCCAGGGCTTCGGCCAGCTTCATGATGGCGCCTTCGCCCAGTTCGCCGGTGTCCCCTTCCATGGCCTTGAGGGCGGAGCCCTTGACGATGGGAATGTCGTCACCGGGGAAGTCGTACTTGGACAGCAGTTCGCGCACTTCCATCTCGACCAGTTCCAGCAGTTCGGCGTCGTCGACCATGTCGCACTTGTTCAGGAATACAACGATATACGGCACGCCGACCTGACGGGCCAGCAGGATGTGCTCGCGGGTCTGCGGCATGGGGCCGTCGGCGGCGGACACGACCAGGATCGCGCCATCCATCTGGGCGGCGCCAGTGATCATGTTCTTGACGTAGTCGGCGTGACCCGGGCAGTCCACGTGCGCGTAGTGGCGGTTGGCAGTCTCGTATTCGACGTGGGCGGTGTTGATGGTGATGCCGCGCGCCTTCTCTTCCGGCGCCGCGTCGATCTGGTCGTAGGCCTTGGCTTCGCCACCGAATTTCTTCGACAGTACGGTGGTGATCGCCGCCGTCAAGGTCGTCTTGCCATGGTCCACGTGGCCAATCGTGCCCACGTTCACGTGCGGTTTGGTACGTTCAAATTTGCTCTTTGCCATGATATTCCCCCATCAACCAAATTAATCTGGTGCCCATGGCGGGAATCGGACCCGCGACCTCTCCCTTACCAAGGGAGTGCTCTACCACTGAGCCACATGGGCAAAACTATCAACACTGGAGCGGGTGAAGGGAATCGAACCCTCGTCATAAGCTTGGAAGGCTTCTGCTCT
>JBBIGX010000056.1:0-6698 GCA_037447315.1 Gallionellaceae bacterium
TCCTGATAACCAAAAGCCCACACTTGTTCAGGTGCGGGCTTTTGCCTAGAAGCTGGTGGTGATAGGTGGACTTGAACCACCGACCCCAGCATTATGAGTGCTGTGCTCTAACCAACTGAGCTATATCACCATCGTTATCCCGGCGACCGATGTTGCGTCGCCAAAAAGAGGGCGGCATTGTGCTGATTTAGGCCCGCCCTGTCAATCACAGTCCGACATTTTTAGCTCGCTGTCCGGCAGATCGGCCATGAAAGCGCGGACTTTCGTCTCGAGCGCTGCATCCGCGCCCGAAATGACGAACTGTGTGAATCTGAGTCTGGTCTTGCGTTCGCCGACCTTTGCGGTGCGCACCCCCTGCTTGCGCAGGCTCTCCAGATGGTTCTCTGCCGCCTGCTGCGTGCGGAACACGCCGAGCGAGATGGCGTTCATCCATTCCCCCGGTTCCTGCACCACGAAGTGGTCGTTCACCCCCAGTTTTTTCAGTTGACTGATCTTGCGCTGCACCTCGGCGGCATTCTTCAGCGGCGGTATGTACACCCAGAACCCGCTGGCATGCTCTATGGTGCGCGACTGCAGGCGCGCACCCAAGCCGAGCGGCGCAAGCCGCTCGTTCGCCAGCGCCAAGGCGCTGCCCGAGAACTCGCCCCAATAGAGACAGGCTGCCGCCTGCGGCACCTGCGCCAGCTCCGCGCTCATGTGCTGAGCCGGCGCCACTTCGGCAACAGCCGACACGGCGGCAGGCGCACTCGCAGGTGCCGGAGGCGTTTCCGGCTGCGCCGTGCTCTCTTCCAGCAGCCGCAGCTTGCCCGCATTCAACTCAGGCAGCACCGCCAGGTCATCCCTGTCCTGCGTCAGCATCCCGCCCCAATGCGTGGCAGCGAAGAACAGCGCGTTCGCCAGCAACAATCCCCATATCCATGCGTGTCTCATGCTTGGTCTTCTCCCAGTATCTGCAAGCCGTGCAACACCATATGCTCAAAATGTTCGGCGGGCACGGACAGCCCCTGCATCACCCGCTCTGCCGCACCGCCGCCGATCAGACAGCGCACCGCCCCTTCGCGCCGCTGCAGCACATCGAACTGACAGCGTATCGCCCCCTGTGTCGCGCGCAATACACCGCTCCACATGGCGTCCGCGGTGTCCTGCGGGAAATCCTGTGCCGTCCCCTCTGCCGCCGCCAGCTGCGCCGTATTCGCGTGCAAACTGTGCAGCATCAAGGAGAGACCCGGCAGGATCAGCCCGCCGAGGAACTCCCCCTGCGCCGACAAGGCATCCACCGTGGTCGCCGTGCCGCAATTCACCACCAGGCACGCGCCCGGCACGCGCCGGCGCGCCGCGATCAGCGCCGCCCAGCGGTCGCTGCCCAACTGCTGCGGAATGCGATAACCGTTGCGCACACCGCAGCGCATGGCCGCAGCCTGGATGAACTCCGGCTCGCAGCCCGTGCCTGCACAACAGGCGCGCACCCGCGCGGCGACTTCTTCGCCCGCGACGTTAGAGACCAGCACCCGGCGCGGCGGATGGCGCTGCATGTCCGCCTGCAGCCGTTCCAGTTCGGCGTTGTCACACGCCTGTGGCTGCGACCAACGGCCTTCCTCTACGCGCACCCATTTGCAACGGCTGTTCCCGACATCCAGCAGCAACATGTCATCTCCCCCGCAGGCTTACTTCGCCGGAATGGAACTCGCGCACACCGCCCGCCGTTTCCACGCGCAAGGCACCTTCATGCGTCACGCCGAGGGCGATGCCTTCGACCACCGTCCCGTCCGGCATGCGCAATGCGACAGGCCGCTGCCGGAACTGGTGTGCCTGTTCCCATTCCTCACGGAACGGCGCGAACCCGTTTGCCGCGAACTGGCGCAGCACCACAGACAGATGTTTCAGCAGCATCCCCAGCACCCGGCTGCGCTGCGCCAGCGGAACACCGCAGGCCAGCAGATCCGCCGCCGGCTGATCCAGCCGCGCCGCTTCGGGCGGCGCAAGATTCAACCCGATACCGATCACCACTGCGGAGGGCCCCTGCATCTCCCCCTGTGCCTCGATCAGGATGCCGGCGAGCTTGCCTTGCGGCAGCAGCACATCGTTCGGCCATTTGAGGCCGGCATCATGCACCCCAAGCTCGCGCAGGGCGCGCATCACGGCAACCCCCACGGCCAGACTCAGGCCGGACAAGCCGGACAGACCGCGATCAAAACGCCATAACACGGAGAAGGTCAGGGCATCGCCCAGCGCGGCATGCCAGCTGCGTCCCATGCGGCCGCGCCCGGCACGCTGCCACTCCACCGCCAGCACGCTGCCGCCCGGCGCTCCCTGTGCCGCGCGCTGCAGCAGCAGCGCGTTGCTCGAAGCGGCATGTTCGAGGATCTCGATCTGCAGCCCGTCACGCGCGGCACCGAGTTCAGCCTCGATCTGCCCGCTGTCCAGCCAGTGCAGCGGCCGCGCCAGGCGGTAACCGCGTCCACGCACGCGATGCACCATCACGCCATGCCCGATGATCTCATGCACGGCATTGTGCACGCTGGCGCGCGACATCCCGAACTGGCGCGCCAGGGCCTCGCCCGAATGAAAACGTCCGTCCGCCAGTTGCCTGAGCAGGGCAAAGGCCAGCGGCCCCGGCACCCCCGTCGCACCCCGACTCATTGCGCGAGAACGCCGCAGGACGGCACCCCGCCCTGCTCCAGAAAGGCCACGATCTCTTCGCGCCGCTTGAGGGCATCCTGATAGCCGAGATCGATCAGCGCACGGCAATAATGCTTGTCGAACAGCAGATAGCTCACCAGGTTGGCACCGCTGCCGCGCATCACGCCGGCCACACGCAGCAGCAGACGGATGGTCCACGGCAGGTTGCGGATGTAGCGTTCGGCCACCTTCTCCAGCGGCTGGCTGGGCGAGATGAGCAAGGCTTCCACATGCCGCAGGTCGAGGCTGGCATGCATCTCTTTCGGGATGGCCTTGAGTGTACTGTTGATGCGCCGCAGGCGTTCGAGATCGACCTCCAGCCCGTCGATGAAGATGCTGTCCAGCGCATGGCCGGCGATCTCGGCCAGCGCCGGATAGTGCTCGATCTTGGCGCGCTTCTCTTCCTCGCTTTCCGGTCTATGCCCGACTCCCACCACCAGCACGCGTTCCGCCCCCAGATGCAGGGCGGAACTGATCGGCGCGATCTGCCGCATCGAACCGTCGCCAAAAAACTCGCGGTTCACATGCACCGCCGGGAACAGGAAAGGGATGGCCGAGGAAGCCATCAGGTGCTGGATGTCGATCTGCGTCGGCACTCCGACGCGGCGCGTGCGCTTCCACGGCTCGATGTCGGGCGCCCCCTGGTAGAAGGTCACCGAATACCCCGAACCGTAGCCGGAGGCGGTGACGCTGACGGCATGCACCAGCCCGTCGTCGATATGGCGCTGGATCAGTTCGCATGGCAGGGTGCGTTCGAGGAAGGTGCGCAGGGGCGTGTTGTCCAGCAGCGAGACGCGGTTCAGCCAGTTGCTGCCGAGCACGCTCAACAACAGGCCGAACACCCAGCGCAGGCTGTTGGCGAGCACCCCCGCCACATCCGCACGATAGATATCGGTGACCTGCGCGTTGTTCCAGATGTTGAGCAGATAGCGCACCCCCTTGCGGTAATGGCGGGCATTCACCACCAGTGCCACCGCGTTCAGCGCCCCGGCGGAGGTGCCGCATACCACCTGGAACGGCAGGCGCGAACGATACGGCAGGAACTCGGCGATCGCCTTCAGCACGCCGACCTGGTAGGCCGCGCGCGCGCCGCCGCCGGTCAATATCAGGCCGATCCTTTCCTTCGCCATACCTTTATGCCGCCGAATGCGCTTTCACCGATTCCAGTGCGTCCTGCAGCGTCTCTTCAGGCAAGGCATTGAGCATCTCGGACAGCACCTCGGCCGCATCCACCGCCTGCGGCTGCAACTTGCTCGCATCGGCATTCGCCACCAGCACCGCCGCCGCCCCTACCACCTTGAGCAGGCGCGCGCGCTCCGCCATCAGCAATTCGATCTCCTTGCTCAACAACGCCACTTCCTGTCTGTTCATCGCTCGCTCCCTCTCCGCATCCGGCCTTGCCGGTTGTTCATCCTGCTCAGGTGCCCGCTCTGTCCAGCCGCAAAGTCTGCAGCGTCCGTTTGCGCACCGCATGCAGCAGCGCGACATCGTCATCCAACGACACCCCGTAGGACGGGATCATCTCCTGCATCTTGCGCTGCCATTCTGCACTCTTCATGCGCGCTTTGAAACAGCGCTCGATCACCTCCACCATGGCCTGCACCGAGGTCGAGGCCCCGGGCGAAGCGCCCAGCAGCGTCGCCAGCGTGCCATCCTGCGAGGTGACGATCTCGGTGCCGAATTCCAGCCGTCCGCCCTTGGTATCGCAGCTCTTGATGATCTGCACGCGCTGGCCGGCACTCGCCAGCGCCCAATCCACTTCGCGCGCCGCACCATAAAACTCGCGCAGCGCATCCACCCGATTCCGGTGTGATTTCATCGCTTCGCCGACCAGATAGCGCATCAGCGGCAGGTTGTCGCGCGCCACCGCCAGCATGGGCTTCAGATTGCCGCTCTTGAGCGAACCGAACAGATCGAACACCGAGCCTTCCTTGAGGAACCGGGTGGTGATGCTGGCGAATGGGCCGAACAGCAGCACCGACTCGCCGCCCAGGATGCGCGCATCCAGATGCGGCACCGACATCGGCGGCGCGCCCACCGCGGCCTTGCCGTACACCTTGGTGGTGTGCTGCCGCACGATCTTCGGGTCATGGCAGATCAACCACTGCCCGCTCACCGGGAAGCCGCCGTACCCCTTCGCCTCCGGGATGCCCGACTTCTGCAGCAGCGGCAACGCGCCGCCGCCCGCGCCGAGAAACACGAAGCCGGCCTCGACCGTGCGCGTCCTGTCGTCATGCAGATCCTTCACCCGCACATGCCAGCGCCCGTCGTCATGCTGCTTCAGCCCGGTGATGCTGCTGTTCAGCCTTAGTTCGAAATTGGGCAGCTTGAGCAGCGCCTTCACTAATTTTCGGGTGAGAAAACCGAAGTCCACATCGGTGCCGTGCTTCACCTGCGTCGCCGCCACCGGCTCCTTGCCGTCGCGCCCCTGCATCACCAGCGGCATCCAGTCCCGCAGTACCGCCGGATCGTCGCTGAACTGCATCTCCTCGAACAGGTGATGCGTGTGCAACGCCTCGTAGCGCGCGCGCAGGAAAGCCACGTTCTCCGCGCCACGCACAAAGCTCTGGTGACACACCGGATTGATGAACTTCTCCGGTGCCGGCAGCAAACCTTGCTCGACCAGCCAGGACCAGAACTGCAACGACACCTCGAACGCCGCATTGATCTGCAACGCGCGCTCGATTCTCACGCTGCCATCTGCCTGCTGCGGCGTGTAGTTCAACTCGCAATAGCCGGCGTGTCCGGTGCCCGCATTGTTCAGGCCGTGGGAACTCTCGTTCGCCACCTTGGACAGGCGCTCCACCATCATGATCTTCAGCGACGGATCGAGCTGCGCCAGCAGTTTGCCCAGCGTCGCGCTCATCACGCCCGCCCCGACCAGCAGCACATCCACTTTCCTGTTCGACATCGTCAGACTTTCCGGCACCTTTAACTGGTGCGCATTCTACCCGTTCAAGGACGACAGCACCTTCTCCAGCCGCTTCACCGACACGATCACCGGCGTCTTCAATTCCTGCGCAAACAGCGACACGCGCAACTCCTGCAACAGCCACTGGAAATCCTCCAGCCGTTCGTCCGGTGCCCCCTGTTGCGCCTGCAGGCGGCGCTGCCATTGTTGCAACAGCGGTTGCAGCTGCGCCAGGTTTTGCGCGTCGCGCGTGGGATTGGCGCGCAATTTTTCCAGGCGCACGTTGATGGCCTTGAGGTAGCGCGGCAAGTGTTGCAGGCGCTCATAGGGCGTGGCCGCGATCCATTCCTTGTGCAGCAGCCCTTCCAGCTGGCTGCGGATGTCCTGCGTCGCCTGCCCGTGCGCTTTGAACCCCGGCAGCGCCTTCTGCACCGTCTGGTATTCGGCCAGCACCGCCCCCACCAGCCGCGCGATCTCCTGTCCCACCAGATTCAGGCGTGACTTGCCATCCTTGCAGCGCGCGGTGAAATCCTGCTCCGTTTCCGGCCACGGCTCGTTGAGACAGCAGCGATCGAAGGTCAGGCTGAGAATTTGCCGTTGCAGGTCCTGTTGGCTGCCGAAGGGCAGGAACAGCATGGCCATCTTCTGTAAATCGGGCAGGTTCTTTTCCAGATACTTCACCTGCTCCTTCAGCGCCAGCATGAACAGGCGGCGCAAACCGCCGCGATGGACGGCACGCGCTTCGTCGCGCGTGTCGTACTGGCGCAGGGTGACGGCGACACCTTCGTCATGCAAGGCATTGAACACGGTGATGGTCTGTCCCGCACGCGCCACCTGTGCCGTCTCGGCCAGGTCGCCGAAATCCCAGGTTATGTGTCGTGCTTGCGTGGCGGATGCGGCAGCCTGCTTCTGTGGTGACGCTGCCTTGCCCGCTGCAACGACCTTGGGCGCCCATTCGCCGCGCAACTGCATGAAGTTGCGCCCCATGCCGAGCTGACGGCCATGCTCGTCGATGACGCGGAAGTTCATCAGCAGATGTGGCGGCAATTGTTCCAGACGGAACGCATCCAGCGGCACATCGAGCTGTTTCTGCTCACGGATATAGCGC
>JBBIGX010000057.1:0-6671 GCA_037447315.1 Gallionellaceae bacterium
CGGCATGCTGCAGCATGCGCGCGGCACGGCGGGCTGGTGGCGCAAACTGTTCTCCGGCCGGCCCGAGCACTTCCTGTGCGCCGATGTCGAGGCGTTGCCGCTGGCAGCAAACAGCATGGATATGGTGTGGTCCAACCTCGCCCTGCAATGGTGCAACGACCTGCCGGCCACTTTCCGCGGCCTGCACCGCATCCTGCGCAACGACGGCCTGCTCATCTTCTCCACTTTTGGCCCGGACACCCTGCGTGAACTGCGCATCGCCTTTCAGGGCGTGGACGGCTACAATCACCTCAATCGCTTTGCGGACATGCACGATGTCGGCGACATGCTGGTGGCGGCGGGATTCGCCGACCCCGTGATGGAGATGGAGAAGATCACCTTGACCTATGACGATGCCCGCGCCGTGATGCAGGACCTGAAGCGCATCGGTGCGCACAATGCCACGGCGGGACGCGCGACGGGCATGCTGGGCAAGGAGCGATGGGCGCGCATCGTGCACAACTACGAGACCTTGCGCCGCGACGGCAAGCTGCCGGCCACCTTCGAGATCGTCTACGGCCATGCATGGAAGGCGCAGCCGAGACGGGCGGCGGACGGGCGCAGCATCATCCGGACGGATTTCAGGCTATGAGTTTCTTCATCACCGGTACCGATACCGGCGTCGGCAAGACGCTGGTCTGCTGCGCCCTGCTGCATGCCTTTGCGGCGCGGGGCAAGTGCGTGGCCGGATTCAAGCCCGTCGCGGCCGGCTGCGACGATGACGACCACAACGCCGATGCGGTAGCCTTGCGCGCCGCAAGTTCCATACAACTCGCCTACGGGCAGGTGAACCCCTACTGTTTCCCGCGTGCCATCGCGCCGCATCTGGCGGCCCGCCATGTCGGGGTGCGCATCGAGCTGCGGCGCATCATCACTTCCTATGAGGAGCTGGTCACCCAGTCGGACGAGGTCATCGTGGAAGGGGCCGGCGGGCTGCTGGTACCGCTGAACGAGGACAGCACGTTCGCCGACCTCGCGCGCGCGCTCGACATCCCGGTGATCCTGGTGGTGGGCATGCGGCTGGGCTGCCTCAACCATGCCCTGCTGACCATGGAAGCGCTGGCTGCACACCAGATCGCGTGCGCCGGCTGGGTGGCGAACGTGCTGGATGACGGCATGCCGGCGCTGCAGGAGAACATCGATGCCTTGCGCGAGCGGATCGAAGCGCCGTTGCTGGGCATCGTTCCCCATATGACGCAGGCCGATGCGGCACAGGCGGCGCAGCATCTGGACCTGACGTTGCTGGAGCGCGAGCCGGCCCATGGTTGAGTTCAGCCTGGTCGCGGTGCTGCTGGTCGGCCTGCTGGGCGGCGTGCATTGCCTCGGCATGTGCGGCAGCCTCGTCGGCATCTTCACCACGCAGGTGCCGCAAGAAAAGGCGCGCTGGCCGTTCCATCTGGCCTACAGCGGCGGGCGCATCGCCAGTTATGTCGCGGCCGGCGCGCTGGTTGGTGCCGTCGGCCAGGCCGGCCTGCTGATGCGCGATGCGGTGCCGGTGCAGCATCTGCTGTTCGCCTTGTCCAGCCTGATGCTGGTGTTGCTCGGCCTGTATCTGGCCGGCGTGTGGGGCGCGGTGCGCCGGCTGGAGCAGCTGGGCAGCGGGCTGTGGCGGCGCCTGCAGCCACTCACCACGCGCCTGCTGCCGGTGAACAGCGTGCCGCGTGCGCTGGGGTTGGGCGTGTTGTGGGGTTGGCTGCCGTGCGGCCTGGTCTACAGCGTGCTCATCACCGCACTGGCTTCCGGCGGTATCATGCAGGGCGCGCTGGTGATGCTGGCGTTCGGTCTGGGGACCTTGCCCAACCTGCTGGCCATCGGGCTGTTCTGGGAGAGCCTGCGCGGCAGGGTGCAGTCGCCACGGGTCAGGCTGGGAGCGGGGGCGCTGGTGGCGGCCTTCGGCGTGTACGGTCTGGTCAAGGTCGGTTATACGTTTGCGACATATGGATGGAGCGGCAGTTGTCATGTTCCTGCGTAGTGCGCTGATCGTTTCGCTTTGCCTGCTGTTCGCATCCTGCGAGCAGAAACTGCCTTCCCCGTTCAAGGCGAGCGAGGTCACCGCGAAATACGCGCAGGCCGATTTCCGCCTGCACGACTCCTCGGGAAAGACCGTGTCGCTGGCCGACTATCGCGGCAAGGCGGTCGCCCTGTTCTTCGGTTACATCCATTGCCCCGATGTGTGCCCGACCACGCTGGCCGACATGGCGCAGGTGATGCGCATGCTGGGGGATGATGCGGCACGGGTGCAGGTGCTGTTCGTCACGCTCGATCCGGAACGCGACACGCCGGCGCTGCTGGCACAGTACCCGACCGCTGTCCATCCCTCGTTCATCGGCCTGCACGGCGATGCGCAGGAGACGGCGCAGGCCGCGGCGGCTTTCGACATCATCTACCAGAAGCAGCCGACCAAGAGCGGCAGCTATACGCTGGACCATTCCGCCGGCACCTATCTCATCGCGCCTTCCGGCAAGCCGGTGCTGCTGTCGCCCTTTGCGCAGCGCCCTGAATTGCTGGTGCAGGACATTCGCCTGTTGCTCGCCATGAAATGAAACTGCTCGACGAATTCCTGAAGTTCGACATCGACGAAGACAATCTGCCGCTGCGGCGCGAGCAGGTGCGCGCACGCCTTGCCGTGTATCCCGCCATGATCGTGCCGGCGATGGGCATCGTGCCGTTGCTGGTGTGGGTGATGTGGGACGTGGTATCGCATGAGGTGCTGTTGGGCTGGATGGTGTTGGCCTTCGCCGCGCAGGTGTTCGAGCTGTGGCAATGGTGGCGCCATCGCCTGGAGGCGGAAGACCTCCAGCAATGCCGCCGCTGGGACCGGCGCTTCCGCTTCAACACCATGCTCGGCGCTGCCGTGTGGGGGCTGGCCTGGCTCCTGATGTATGTACCGGACAACCTGGCCTACCAGATACTCATCATCTGCCTGGCGATGGGCTTTGCCTCGGGCGGGGTGACCATCAATCCGGTGCACCGTCCTTCGATGTTCCTGTACCTCATGTTCCTGTTGCTGCCGCTCGTGGTACGGCTGGCGCTGGATAACGACAAGCAGCACTGGTTCCTCGCCCTGATGCTGGTGGTCTTCGTCGGTTTCATGCTGAACGCGGCACTCGGCCTGATGCGCACCTTCGAACTGTCGTTGCGGCAGCGTTTCGAGAAGGAGAGCCTGCTGCATGAGCTGCGCGAACGCGAGGAGGCACTCGCCGAGGCGCTGGGAAAGGCGGAACAGGCCAACCGCGCAAAATCCAGGTTTCTCGCCACGGCCAGCCATGACCTGCGCCAGCCGCTGCAGGCCTTGCGCCTGTTCTCCGAGGCCTTGCGGGACTCGGCGAAGGAGAAAGAGACCGTGCGTCTGGCCGGGCAGATCGGCAAGTCGGTCGATGCGCTGGTGGACATGTTCGACGACCTGCTCGACATCTCGCGGCTGGACGCGGGCATCATCGAGCCGCGCTGGCAGCATTTCCATCTCGGCCCCTTGCTGGACCGGCTGTACGGCGATTTCGCGCCCATCGCCCAGGCCAAGGGCCTGAGCTATGACATGCCCCACATCGGCGAGAATTGCCAGCCGCAACAATGTGCTTCCGTGGTGTACAGCGACCCCTTCCTGCTGGAGCGCATGCTGCGCAACCTGATCTCCAATGCCATCCGCTACACCGATAAAGGTGGCGTGGCGGTGCATTGCCTGTGCACCCAAAGCAGGGTCGAACTGGAGGTGGTGGATAGCGGCATCGGTATCAAGCCCGAATCATTGCCGCATATCTTCGAGGAATATTATCAGGTGAACAATCCACATCGCGACCGGCGCAAGGGGCTGGGGCTGGGCTTGACCATCGTGCAGCGTATCGACAGCCTGTTGAACAGCCACCTGCAGGTGAGTTCGGAGCCGGGCGTGGGATCGGTGTTCTCCTTCAGCATCCCGGTGGGCGACCCCGCGCAGCTGGTCCAGCCCTATGTCATCTCGCATTCCGAGTACGACCTGCGTGGCAGGACGGTCGCGCTGGTCGAGGACGATCCCGATATCCGCGAATCGACGGCAGAGCTGATGCGGCAGTGGGGCTGCAACGTGCTTGCCTCGGAATCGCCGGAAGAAGTGATGCGCCAACTGGATGCGATGGGGCAGCGACCGGATGTGCTGCTGTGCGATTACCGCCTGCCGCAGGGCATGACGGCGATCGACGTCATCCGGCGCCTGCGCGAGCTCTGGGGGGCGGACCTTCCGGCCGTGGTGCTGACCGGCGATACGGCCAGCGAGACGCTGCAAAAGATCCATGCCAGCGGAGCAGTCCTGCTGCACAAGCCCATCGCTCCGATCCGCCTGCGCGCGATGATGTATTTCGCGGTCACAGGCAAGCAATAGCGGCTGAATGCCCATGTCCGTGGTGATATGATTGCGTGCGATGCAAGGGGAGGTACGAGAATGAAGATCAAGGTACTGCTGGCGGATGACCACGCGCTGTTCCGCGATGGCATGCGCTACGTGTTGCAACAGCTCGCCGACGAGGTGGAGATCCTCGATACCGGCAATTTCACCGAGGCGTTGCAACTGGTCATGAACAACCCGGATATCGACTTGGCGCTGCTCGACCTGAACATGCCGGGCAGCAACGGCGTGCCGTCGTTGCAACTGTTCCACCAGCGCTTCCCCAAGGTGCCGCTGGTGGTGGTCTCCGGCTCCGACCAGCGCGATGATATCGAAAGCGTGATGAACCTCGGCGCGATGGGCTTCATTTCCAAGATGTCACCGAGCAAGGTGATGCTGTCTGCGCTGCACATGGTGCTGGACGGCGGTGTGTATGTGCCGCCGCAGCTGTTGCAGCAGGCGATGGCCAAGCTGGAGCCGGGGCTGACCCTGAATGACAAGCGCAGCCAGCGCGCCAGCAAGTACGGGCTCACCCCGCGCCAGCTCGAAGTGCTGCAACTGATTAGCGCCGGCAAGTGCAACAAGGACATCGCGCGCGAACTCAATCTGGCGGAAGGGACGGTGAAGATCCACGTCGCGGCCATCTACCAGACCCTGCACGTCAATTCCCGCGTCGAGGCGGTCGAGACCGCACGCCGCTTCGGCTTCATCGCCGACGGCAGCGAGAATGACGCCTCCGGCCGGGCGGAGGCCTGATGGCGGCGCCCGCCCGCCCGCCATTGCCCGAGCGCCTGCTGCACCTGCTGCGCGAATCGCGCTGGCTGCTGCTGGTCGCGCTCGCCGCCTATCTCATCCTCATTCTGGCCGGTTTTGACCGCAACGATCCGGCTTGGTCGCACGAGGCGACTTCCGCCGTTACGCAGAATCCGGGCGGCGCGCTCGGCGCCTGGCTGTCCGACATCCTGCTCTATCTGTTCGGGTTCTCTGCCTGGTGGTGGGCTACCTTGCTGTTGCAGCGCGTGTGGGCCAATTACCGCCGCCTGCGTGCTGACAGCCTGTTCGACGCGCGCGCGCTGTGGGTCTCGCTGTCGGGGTTCGGCGTGCTGCTGTTCTCCAGCAGCGCGCTGGAGGCGCTGCGCCTCTACACCTGGCAGGTCGAACTGCCGCAGGCGCCGGGCGGCATGCTGGGGGCGATACTCGGCCACTGGCTGGCTGCGCTGTTCGGCTACACCGGTGCCACGCTGCTGCTGCTCACCCTGATGGCGGTCGGTTTCAGCCTGTATACCGGTCTGTCCTGGCTGCGCTTCATCGACCGGCTCGGTGCCTGGCTCGAGGAAGGCTATCTGTGGGCACGCCAGCGCTGGCAGACCTGGCAGGACAAGCGCATCGGCGCGCAAGCCTTGCAACAGCGCGAGGTCAGCGTGGAGGTGGAGAAGAAGCGCGTCGAGGAGCACCAGCCCATCCACATCGAGATGCCGGTGGTGGAAATCGCCAAGTCCCGGCGTGTGGAGAAGGAAAGGCAGGTCTCGCTGTTCGCCGATATGCCGGATTCCGACCTGCCGCCGTTGCATTTGCTGGACGAGGCGAAACAGCAGGTGGAGGTGGTCTCGGCCGAGACGCTGGAATTCA
Source organism: Gallionellaceae bacterium (assembly GCA_037447315.1). Taxonomy (GTDB): domain Bacteria; phylum Pseudomonadota; class Gammaproteobacteria; order Burkholderiales; family Gallionellaceae; genus Sideroxyarcus. The sequence continues at coordinate 6,026 of JBBIGX010000057.1, forward strand.
CCTCGCGCCTGATCGAGCGCAAGCTCAACGACTTCGGGGTCGCCGTCAAAGTGGTCGGCGCCTATCCCGGTCCGGTCATCACGCGCTACGAGATCGAGCCGGATGTGGGCGTGAAGGGCAGCCAGATCGTCAACCTGGTGCGCGACCTGGCGCGCGCGCTGTCGGTGGTCAGCATCCGCGTGGTGGAGACCATCCCCGGCAAGGCCTACATGGCGCTGGAGCTGCCCAATCCGAAGCGGCAGATGGTGCACCTGTCCGAGATCCTCGGTTCACAGGTGTATGCCGACATGCATTCGCCGCTGACCATGGCCATGGGCAAGGACATCTCCGGCAAGCCGGTGGTGGCCGATCTGGCCAAGATGCCGCACGTGCTGGTGGCGGGGACCACCGGTTCCGGCAAGTCGGTCGCCATCAACGCCATGATCCTGTCGCTGCTGTACAAGTCCACGCCGCAGCAGGTGCGCCTGATCCTGATCGACCCCAAGATGCTGGAGCTTTCCGTGTACGAAGGCATCCCGCACCTGCTGGCGCCGGTGGTCACCGACATGCGCCAGGCCGCCTCCGCGCTCAACTGGGGCGTGCAGGAGATGGACAAGCGCTACAAGCTGATGTCCGCGCTCGGCGTGCGCAACATCCTCGCGCTCAC
>JBBIGX010000058.1:0-6604 GCA_037447315.1 Gallionellaceae bacterium
GCGAGATAGTGGAAATGAAGGTCGCTTTCTCTGGATCGCCGGTCGCGCAGCTGCGCAATATCTTCACTGTGGCAGAGGAGGAAGACTTCGAGCGTCTCGCCGTGCGGCGGCAGGGACAGGCTCTTCAGGTATTGCTGGGTGCGCGGCGTCTCGGTGATGATCGCGTCGATCAGCGATCCGTCATCGTTGATCGGGATCAGGCGCGAGAAGTGCAGGCGCTTGTCGTGGAAATAGGTCTGGCGCAGGCCGGCGTTGCGTTCCCAGGTGAGCAGCAACACATGCTCGGCCTGGATGTCCTTGAGCAGCGGTACGCTGACGTTGGGTACGGAATAGATGCCGGCCAGAGGGGTCTCGCTGGCCAGCAATATCTCCAGCCAGGGGGTGATGCGTTGCGGGTTGGTCAGTGCCGAGAACAGGAACTCATCATCGCGACGGCCTTCGCTCTGGCGTTTGAGCAGCGTCGCCTGGCGGAACGGGGTGCTGCGGTAATACTGCTCGAATTTGCGCTCGATCAGCGACTTGCGGCTGGGGCCGATCAGGTGCGGGACCGTCTCCAGATGGAAATCTTCCTCGATGATATCAACCAGCAGGTAGGCGGGATGCTTGTAACGCCCCAGGAATTCGGCAAACTGTTCGCGCCCGTCCGCATCGTTGCTGAACTCGCGGCTGACGGCCAGCCCCTTGCTGTTCCAGACCTGGGCCTGGAAGGCGTCGGCGCTCAGGAATAACAGGGTGCGGGCCATTTAGAGTTTCACCTTGCTGATGATGTCGTAGATCGGCGACAGCACGGACAGCATCACCCAGCCCAGCAGCGCGCCGAGGATCAGGGTCATGGTCGGCTCGATAATGACCTGCACCTTCTTGATCGAGTCCTTGACGTCGCGGTCGTAGAAATAACTGACATTGAGCAGGGCCTGGTCGAGCTGGCCAGTGGCTTCGCCCACTTTCAGCATGCGTACCACCAGTGGCGGGAAGATGCCGGTCTTCTGGAAACTCTGTGTCAAGTTCTTGCCTGCCTCGATCTCTGTCATCACGTTCTGCAGGCTTTGCGCGATGACCTGATTGTCCACCAGGTCGCGCGAGTTGGCGATGCAGTCCAGGATGGTGATGCCGGAACTGTACATCATGGCGAAGGTGTTGGCGAAGCGGGCGAGGATGATCTTGCGCAGGATGGGGCCGGTGGGCCACACATGCAATTTGAAGTTGTCGACATGGTATTGCAGTTTCGGGTTGAAGCGCAGCGCCAGCTTGTACGTACCGAATAGCACAAACGGCGTGAGCAGCAGCGCATACCAGTACTCGACGAAGAATGCCGAGGTGGCGAGCAGGAGGCGTGTCTGGATCGGGATTTCCTGTCCCATCCCCTTGATGAAGCCGACCAGTTGCGGCACCAGATAGATCATCAGGAAGAAGGTGATGGCCAGTACCACGGTGCCGACGAAGGCCGGATAGATCATCATGTTCTTGGTCTGCGAGGCCATCTCGTCCTGCCACTTCAGCGATTCGGTGAGATGCTTGAACACGTCGTTGAGGCGACCGCTGTCCTCGCCCGCCTTGGTCAGGTTGGTGGTGATCTTGTCGAAGGCGTTGGGATGTTCGGCCATGGCCTGTGACAGTTTCTTGCCGCTCTCGATGGACTCCACCATGCTGGCGATGATCTCGCGGAAGGAGGGCTCCTCCATGGTGTCGCGCAGGTCGGCCAGGCATTCCAGCAGCGGCACGCCGGCGCGGGTGAGCTGTTCGAGATTGAAGAAGAAGGTGATCAGGTCTGCGCGTTTGATCTTGGTCGATCCGAAGGAGGCGGCATGCTCCTCTTCCTTGGCACTGACGAGATCCAGACCGGCCCGTTTCAGGCGCATCTCGAGGTCGATCAGGTTGGCCGCGTCCTGCAGGCCTTTGGCAGTCTTGCCGTTGCTGTCGATCGCTTTGTACAGATAGAGTGCCATGGGATCAATGCCGATCGGTCAGGTCGACCACGCGCGACACCTCGGCCACTGAGGTGACGCCTTGCAGAATGCGGCGGATGCCGTCCTGCGCCAGGGTGCGGAAGCCGGCATTCAGCGCCGCATACTTGATGTCGCGGATGCTGGCACGGCGTGCGACCAGATCGTCCAGGTCGGAGTCCATCTTGAGGATCTCCATGATGGCCTGGCGCCCGGTGTAACCCTGATGGCGGCAGGCGTCGCAACCGGCGGCGCGATACAGCGTGATCTCCTCGTTATGGTGCAGGCCCAGCAGCTTGCGTTCCGCTAGGTCCGGCTGATAGGGATACTTGCAGTGGCGGCACAGGACACGGATCAGGCGTTGCGCCACGATGCCGATGATGTTGCCGGCCAGGATGTCGGGCAGGATGCCGATGTCGAGCAGGCGCGGGATGGCGCCGACGGCGGAATTGGTGTGCAGCGTCGAATACACCTGGTGGCCGGTCATGGCGGCGCGGAACGCCATCTCGGCGGTCGGGTGGTCGCGGATCTCGCCGACCAGGATGATGTCCGGGTCCTGGCGCATCAGGGAGCGAATGCCGCTGGCGAAATCCAGCTTGGCCGCCTCGTTCACCGAGCTCTGGCGGATCAGCGGGATGGGGTATTCCACCGGGTCTTCCAGAGTCATGATGTTGACCGACTCGGTGTTGACGTGGTTCAGCACCGAATACAGCGTGGTGGTCTTGCCCGAACCGGTGGGGCCGGTGACCAGCACGATGCCCTCCGGTTTGGCGATGATGGAGAGCAGCGTCGATAGCGCGCTGTCGTCGAGGCCGAGTTGGTGGATCGGCACGATGCCCTTCTGCCGGTCGAGGATGCGCAGGACCAGGTTCTCGCCGTACGAGGTCGGATGCGAGGCGACGCGGAAATCGATGGGGCGGCCGGACAGGCGCAGCGAGATGCGGCCGTCCTGCGGCGCGCGCGTCTCCGCGATGTTCATGCCGCTCATCACCTTCAGGCGCACCACCATGGCCGGCCAGAAACTCTTGTGCAGGCTGCGCACCTGGCGCAGCACGCCGTCCACGCGGTAACGGATGCGCAGGAAGCTGTTCTCGGGTTCGAAGTGAATGTCGGAAGCGCCTTGTTGCACGGCCTCGGTGAGCAGCGCGTCGATCAGGCGCACCACCGGCTGGCTGAATTCGTTCACCCCCTGTTGCAGCGAGACCTGGTGCTCCAGTTCGCCCGGCTCGATCTCGTGCAGGATGCCGTCGATGGACAGCTCGAAGCCGTAGTACTGGTCGATGGCGCGCAGGATGTCCGACTCGCTGGCCAGCAGGGTGATCAGGCGATACTCGTCCTTGAGCAGGGCGCGCACCTGATCCAGCGCGATGATGTTGTCCGGGTCGGCGACCGCCAGCGTCAGGGTCTTGCTGACCGCATCCACCGAGATCGGCACCAACTGGTAGCGGCGCGCGACTTCCTTCGGGATCAAGGCCACGGCGGCCGAGTCGACCACCACATTGGAGAGATCAACGCTCTCCTGACCGAGGTTCTCCGACAGCACGTCGCGGATGGTTGCTTCCGACACGAAGCCCAGGCGCACCAGCAAGCGTCCCAGCGGCTGCGGGGACTTGCTCTGTTCCTGGGTGGCGATGCGCAACTGGTCTTCGCTGATGACGCCCTTGGCGATGAGCAATTGTCCGATCGGCTGCTGGAACTGTTGTTGCGGTACGGCCATCGTCGTTCCTAGCGCGATGAGGTCAGTTCATTCAGACGACGCTGTGCCTGTGCATGATCGAATCCCGCACTGTTCGTGCCATCCAGATCCAATGCCTGGCGATAGTGTTCTGCAGCCAGCCGGCTCTGTCCCAGATGGTCGAGGCTGACCGCCAGGTTGAAAGTGAACAGGGCATTGTTGGGTTCCAGTGCGCGCGCATTGAAATAGGATTGCTGAGCTTCGGCCCAACGCGACTGGTCCGCATACACGTTGCCGAGTGCGTAATGCAGGGCGGCGGCTTGCGGCTGTTCGGACAGCATGCGCTTAAGGCTGACTTCGCTATCCATCTCCCCGGTGCGATAGGCGGACATCGCGGCCAGTGCGACCGGGTCGCGCGGGTCGAGCAATAGCACCTGGCGGAAATAATACTGCGCGGTCTGGTCCTGTCCCTGTTGTTGCGCCACGGCGCCCAGGCCCAGCAAGGCGTCGCGGTTGCGCGCATCCTGCGACAGCACGGCATGATAGCCCTGCGCGGCCGAGACATAATCGCCGCGCTGGTAGGCCTGCCAGGCATCCTGCAACGTCGGGGTGATGGTGTCCACCTTGGGCTGGCGCTGGATGGTCAGGCGGCGCGGGCGCGGTGCGGGCCGGGTAGCCGCGACGGCCGGTTTGGTCTCGACAGTGGGTGTTGTGGCTGGCGTTTCGACGGCGGTGGGTGGAGCGACCGGCGCTGCGGTCACGGGCTGCACGGGTTCGGGCGGCATGGCGGCGACCCGTGCCGGGGCGGCAGGGGGCGGTGTGAGGGGTGTGGCAGTCACTGGTTTGCGCGGTGTTGGGCGCTGCACCGGCGCATTGATCTCGGTCCACACGTAATAGCCGTAGCCGGCGCCGATGGTGCCGCAGATCAGCAGCGTGGTGGGTATCAGGCCGAGTTTCCAGCGGCGGCGCGGTGCCTCCTTTTTCTTCTTGGCGGCGAACAAGGTCTGCCCGGCGGCACGCGAGGCCTCGGCTGGGCGATTTTCGGTGGCCGTGGGGGCAACTGCTGGAGCGGGATGGTCTTCCAGTGTCAGGCCGGTGCTCTTGCCGCTGTCGCCGGATTTCTTCATCGCATCCAGTAGCAGGCTCATCGTGCCCCCTTCTCGCTTTCCGGTTTCAGGAACTCGCCATTCGGCAGGCTGTCGCGGAATGCAGAAAAATCACCTTCGAGGCTGGCTTCTTTGATCACCATAGGGCGCAGGAATATCACCAGTTCGGTCTTGGTCTTGGTGTCGTTGCGGTTGCGGAAGGCGTTGCCAGCGAAAGGGAGATCGTCCAGCAGCGGGATGCCGTCGGTCAGATTATTAATTTCATCCTGCATCAGACCGCCAAGCACGGCGATCTGGTTGTTCTCGATCTTCAGCATCGATTCCATCTCGCGCGTCTGCAATTGAGGGACGCGGTTGGTAACTCCGGCTGCAGCCAAGGCGGGATTGGGATCGTTCACATACCCCAGCAACCGGGTGATGGAAGGGCGAAGATTGAGCAGCACAGTGTCACTGTCGTTGATTTGCGGCGTCACGCTCATGGTGAAACCGGTAGGCACCGTGACCGGGGTCGTAGTGTAGGTGGTCGTGGACGACGTATCATTAATGATATTATCTGCCTTGATGGTGAAATACACCAGATTGTCCACTACGCGCAGCATGGCGGTCTGGTTGTTCATGACACTCAGCTTGGGGCTGGAGAGAATTTTGACGTCGCCGAAGGAATCGAGCAGCTTCACCGCGCCGCTGATGTTGCCGACTTTGGAGGTCGCATTGTTGTATTGCAGGGTGAACATGCTCCCAGTATTGGCAGAAGCCAGACCGGCCGTGCCGAGTTGTGTCAGCGTGAAGCCTTTTGCGCCGGCAGCGATGGCGGACCAGTTGATGCCTTGCTGGTAGTTGCTGCTCAGGCGAACTTCGGCGATGGTGGCTTCGATCAGCACTTGGCGGCGGGCATTGCGCATCACGTTCGTGATGAATTCCTGGATCTTCTCATGCTGCTTGCCGGTGGCGCGTACGGTGATGATGCCGGCTTCCGGGCTGGCGATGACCGAGGCGGCCTGCAATGTCTGGTAATCCTTGAAAGCCTGTTCGTTGCTTCTGTCCTCGGGATTCGCGGTATTGCGGGCGGCTTTTTCCGCTGCCGGTTTGTCCGTGTCGCTTTCGGCCTTGGCTGCCTGCTCTTCCTGGGCGGAGGCACGACGTGAGACGACAATCTCTTTGTCGGTCTCGCGCAGGATATCCTTGATGTTCTTTTCCAGCGTTTCCCAGAAATGATTCTTGGTCTGGTTCTTGATTGCTAATTGGGAATTGTTGCCGCCCGCACCGCCGGTCGTTCCGGTTGTCGAGCTGCCGCCTACCTGTGTCGAGTTCGAGATGCCGCCGGTCGCTTCGCGCGACATGTTGACATAATCGATCTTGTAGCTCTTCAGGTAGGGCGTGTCCGGCATCACCACCAGCAGTCCTTCGCGCATCTCGTAGCGCATATCGACTTGTTGTGAGATACGGTCGAGGATCTGCGGCAGGGTTTGCCTGATGGCGTTGAGGGTGACGACACCTTCGATGCCGGAATGGATGTCGATGTTGATGTTGGCGTCCCGCGCTAGCGCGAACAGGACTTCGCGTGCGGGGAGATTGGTGACGACGACGCTGTAGGTTTCGACCTTTGCGGCCGGCTTCGGCGGAGGAAGGACGATGCTCTGTTTGCTGGGTTGCGGGATGGTGCCGCTGCTACGGATGGCGCGGTCCGGGGTCTGCTGGATGTGCATATCGGACTGCTGGATAGGCTTTGTGCTACAGGCAGCAAGCAACACGCCGGTAGCGTAAAGTAATGCGTGGCTGGACCTCATTCCCTTTGCCCCCCTTAGGTTTCGCCGCAAGGTAACCTAAATCACGGCACCTCGCAACAACCCTGAAGGTCTATATATTTTTTCTTTCATCGG
>JBBIGX010000059.1:0-6576 GCA_037447315.1 Gallionellaceae bacterium
CTCTCCAACAAAAAACGCCGCCGCGCCCTGATCGGCGCGCTGCACCACCGCCTGAATGCCATCGAAGCGCGTCGGCAGAACAACGCGCAAGTGAAGCGCCTGCTCGAGATCACCGCCCAGGCGGTCGAGCGCTTCGCCGAGGATTTCGAGACCACATTGAAACTGCGCCGCCGCATCCTGCGTTCGCTTTCACGCATCACCCGGCGTGACAACATCCAGTTCGACGGCCTGGCGCGCGTCTCGCACGTGACCGACGCCACCGACTGGCGCGTGGAATATCCCTTCGTGGTACTCAATCCGGATAATGAGGCCGAGGTGGCGCCGCTGGTGCGTGCCTGCATCGACCTCGGCCTGACGCTGATCCCGCGCGGCGGCGGCACCGGCTACACCGGCGGCGCAGTGCCGCTGGACAAATACTCTGCCGTCATCAACACCGAGAAGCTGGACACAATCTCCGCAGTCGAAACCGTCGTGCTGCCTGGCCATACCGAACCCTGTGCCACCATCGAGTGCGGCGCCGGCGTGGTGACGCGGCGCGTGATGGAGGCGGCGGAAGCCGCCGGCCTGGTGTTCGCGGTCGATCCGACCTCCGCCGACGCTTCCTGTATCGGCGGCAACGTGGCGATGAACGCCGGCGGCAAGAAAGCCGTGCTGTGGGGTACTGCGCTGGACAATCTGGTGTCGTGGAAGATGGTGGCGCCGGACGGCCGCTGGATGCTGGTGGAACGGCTGGACCACAATCTGGGCAAGATCCACGATGCCGAGCAGGCACGCTTCCGCATCACCCGCTATGACCGGCACGACAAGCCGCTGCCCGGCCAGCCCGACATCCTCACCATCCCCGGCAGCCAGTTCAGAAAGACCGGGCTGGGCAAGGACGTGACCGACAAGTTCCTGTCCGGCCTGCCCGGCATCCAGAAGGAGGGCTGCGACGGCATCATCACCTCGGCGCGCTTCCTGCTGCACCGCGCGCATGCGCACACGTGCACCGTCTGCCTGGAGTTCTTCGGCCAGGTGCGCGAAGCGGTGCCGGCCATCGTGGAGATCACCACGCTGTTCGACAACCGCAGCGACAAGCAGGTGTTGCTGGCCGGCCTGGAGCATCTGGACGAGCGCTACCTGAAAGCGGTGGGCTATGCCACCAAATCGCGGCGCGGCACGCGCCCGAAGATGGTGCTGATCGCCGATGTGGTGAGCGACGACGAGGCTGCGGTGGGTGCGGCGGCGTCCGAGATCGTGCGCCTGGCCAACCTGCGCCATGGCGAAGGCTTCATCGCGGTCTCGGCCGAGGCGCGCAAGAAGTTCTGGCTGGACCGCGCGCGCACCGCCGCCATCGCCAAGCACACCAACGCGTTCAAGATCAACGAGGACGTGGTCATCCCGCTGGCGCGCATGGCCGAATATTGCGATGGCGTGGAACGCATCAACATCGAACTGTCGCTGAAGAACAAGCTCAAGCTGCTGGATGCGCTGGACGAATTCTTCGCCGGCGAACTGCCGCTGCACTATCAGGACGACGCACAACTGGGCGATGCCGAACTGCTGGGCGAACGCCCGCTGGCCGCGCGCAAGCTGCTGGCCGAGGTGCGCGGCCGCTGGCAATGGCTGCTCGATCATCTGGATGCACCGCTGGCGGAATGCCCTTTCGCCCCGCAGGACAGCCAGGATGCGCGCAGCGTGTTCGACGCAGTGCAGCGCCATCTGCTGCGCGCCTCGTGGAAACGCGAGCTGCGCGAGCCGCTGCGCCAGCTTTTCAGCGGCAGCACTTACCAGCCCATTCTCGACCAGTGTCATGCCATCCACCAGCGCGTGTTGAAGAGCCGCGTATTCGTGGCGCTGCACATGCATGCCGGTGACGGCAACGTGCATACCAACATTCCGGTCAACTCCGACGACTACGCCATGCTGCAACAGGCGAACGAGGCGGTGGACCGCATCATACGCTTGGCCAAGGAACTGGGCGGCGTGATCTCGGGCGAGCACGGCATCGGCATCACCAAGTTCGATTTCCTGGAAGAGAAAGAAATCGCGCCATTCATCGCCTACAAGCACAAGGTCGATCCGGACGGCCACTTCAACCGCGGCAAGCTGCTGCCGGGCAGCAACCTGGAACGCGCCTACACGCCCAGCTTCAACCTGATGGAGCTGGAGAGCCTGATCCTGGAGAAGAGCGAGTTGGGCAAAATCTCCGATTCGATTAAGGACTGCCTGCGCTGCGGCAAGTGCAAACCGGTATGTACCACGCACGTGCCGCGCGCCAACCTGCTCTATTCGCCGCGCAACAAGATCCTCGCCACCTCGCTGCTGATCGAGGCCTTCCTGTACGAGGAGCAGACGCGGCGCGGCGTGTCCATCCGCCACTTCGACGAGTTCAACGACGTGGCCGACCACTGCACCGTGTGCCACCGCTGCGAAAAACCCTGCCCGGTGGACATCGACTTCGGCGACGTGTCGGTGGCGATGCGCAACTTCCTGCGCAAGCAGGGACAGAAGAAGTTCAACCCGATCACCGCCACCTCCATGCTGTTCCTGAACGCCACCGACCCCGCCACCATCAAGCTGGTGCGCAAGGTGATGATCGAGTGGGCGTACAAGGCACAACGCCTGGGACACGGGCTGGCGAAGCGCTTCGGCCTGCTCGGCGGCCAGACGCAGCATCCGCCGGCAACCGTGGGCAAGCCGCCGCTCAAAGCGCAGGTGATCCATTTCGTGAACAAGCCGATGCCGGGCAACCTGCCGAAGAAGACTTCGCGCGCGCTGCTCGGCATCGAGGACGACACCATCGTACCGGTGATCCGCGACCCGCGCCGCGCCAGCGAGGATTCCGAGGCGGTGTTCTATTTCCCCGGTTGCGGTTCGGAACGCCTGTTCTCGCAGATCGGCCTGGCAACGCAGGCCATGCTGTACCACACCGGCGCCACCACCGTGCTGCCGCCGGGCTATCTGTGCTGCGGCTATCCGCAGAACGCCTCCGGCCTCGCCGACAAGGCCAGCCGCATCATCACCGACAACCGCGTGCTGTTCCACCGCGTGGCCAACACGCTGAACTATCTCGACATCAAGACCGTGATCGTCTCCTGCGGCACCTGCATGGACCAGCTGCTGCAATACCAGTTCGACAAGATCTTCCCCGGCTGCCGCCTGCTCGACATCCACGAGTATCTGCTGGAGAAGGGCGTGAAACTGGAACAGGCAACCGGCACGCGCTACCTGTACCACGACCCGTGCCACAGCCCGATGAAGACCCACGCGCCGCTCAAGGTGGCGAGCGAACTGATGGCAACGCCCATCCCGCTCTCCGACCGCTGCTGCGGCGAAGCCGGTTCGTTCGGTGTCTCGCTGCCGCATATCGCGACCCAGGTGCGTTTCCGCAAGGAAGAGGAGCTGCGCAAAGGTACGGATGCGTTGCGCGCCGACGGTTACGACGGCAAGGTAAAGGTGCTGACCTCCTGCCCGGCCTGCCAGCAGGGCTTGTCGCGCTATACCGAAGATGTCGCCATCACCACCGATTACATCGTGGTCGAGATGGCGCAGCACCTGCTGGGGCCGAACTGGCAGGCGGAATACCTGATGAGGGTCAACGACGGCGGCATCGAGCGCGTGCTGCTGTAGAGAGGGACACCATGCTGTCACTGGAACCGACCGATGACAACGCCAGGCCGGCCTTCCACAACGAGGCGGAATGCCGGACCTGGCTGAGCCAGCTGCAGCTCACCAATCTCGGTCTGGCGCAAGGCAACGTGCGCAAACAGGTCGACGAGCTGAATCGCTTCCCGATGAAGGCCGAGGAGCGCCTGCGCATCCTGGAAGCCCTGCGCGAGCCGGTGGCCCAGATCCAGAACGACTTCGCCAAACGCCTGGTCGGCAAACCACTGCCGCTGACCGACGACGAACGGCTGGTGCTCACCGCGCTGAACAGCCTGTGGCTCGCCATGCTGCACGGCTACCTGCGCTGCCTGCAGGCGGCTGATGCCGGCGATGTGCGCATGGAGAAACAGCGCGCGCAGCTGTGGCAGCGCTGCCTGTATTACGGCATGCAGCAACTCGGCGAGTTCACGCGTGCGGGATATGAACCGGAACGCACCGCCTGGCAGGGGTTCCATGCGCTGTATGCACGCATCGAAAATGCCGGCCTGCAAAATGAAATCGTGCAGGACCCCCTGTTCCACGCAGGCCATGCGGTCAGCTGCCAGACCCTGTACGTGGCCACCCTGCTGATGCATCGCGCACGCCTGTTGGGACTCTCGCGCAGCCAGTCCCACACGGTGGAGCACTGGCTGGTGCTGTGGGCGGACACGCTGAAACTGCTCACGCGCTGCACCGCCAGCAAGGAAGATGCGCCGCCGCTGGTAGTGGATCTGGAAGGCTACCGCGGCCTGCAATCCGCCGCCCATGCGCGCGCCGCCGCCAGCATGCGCTGCCTGCCCATGGTGCCGTTGTCCAAGCAGATCCGGGTCAAAACCATCCTGTTGCAACAGGGACAGTCACCGCAGCAGACCGAACTGCAGACCGACATGCCGGCGAAGGAATGCATCGCGCTGCTGGGCAAGCTGCACCAGTGCTGGTGCGAGGCACGCCCCGAGACGCTGGTTGAAACGCCGCGCGAGGCCGAAACCGTGCATATCTGCGTCGGCCTGGAGAAGATCTATTCGCAGATCGCCGGCAAACCGTTCAAGCCGTTGAAGGACAAAGGCAAGTCCATACAGGATGCGCAACAGCAGATCGCCACCTTCGGCCGCGTGCTGGACGAGACCGGGCAGCACAATCTGAAGGAACTGGGTTTCCTGCCCGAGGAATGGCTGGTGGAGGAGAACAGCCTGATACGCGGCCGCCTGCTGCGCAGCGCCACCGTCGGCGACCGTATGGCAGCGCACTATCTCATCAGCGTGTTCGCGCCGAACTCCACGGTACACAAGGCGGGCGCGATCGAGCGCATCGAAGTCACCCACAGCGGGCAGCTCTATATCGACGTGCATTATCTGCCCGGCCAGCCGCAGGCGGCTGTGGTCAACGCTCCCGCACATCCCCGCGCCAGCGGTTCGGGGTCGGCCCCCTGCCTGATCCTGCCGGCCATGGAAAAACTGCGCATCCCGTCCCGGCTGATATTACCGCGCGACTGGTTCGCCGCCGGCCGCGCGCTCGCACTCACGCTGCCGGACCGCAGCTACCAGAAAGTGCTGCTGGGGATCAGTGTGGAACGCGGCGTCGATTACGAGCGGGTCAGCTACACACCCGCCTGACCCGGCAAGCATTCACTGCAGCATGCGGGCGACCGGAAAGACGATGGCGAAGGTGCTGCCGCGCCCTTCTTCGCTGCTGATGTTCAGACGCGCCTGGTGGCGCATGACGACATGCTTGACGATGGCAAGGCCAAGGCCGGTGCCGCCGGTCTCGCGCGAGCGGCTGCGGTCCACGCGGTAGAAGCGCTCGGTGAGGCGGCTGATGTGCTGTGGCGCGATGCCGATGCCGCTGTCCTGTACCGCGAACACCGCATGGCCGTCATGCAGCGACCAGCGCACGTCGATGTGCCCCCCTTCCGGCGTGTAGTGGATGGCATTGCTGAGCAGGTTGGAGAAGGCACTACGCAGTTCGTCGCGACTGCCGCTGATATCGGCATCGCAGGTGACCTGCAAATCGATGTGGTGCCGGCCGTTGCTCAACAGCCGCCCGTCGCGTAACACCTCGTCCAGCAACGGGGCGATCTCCACTTTCTCTTCGCGCAGCCGGTTATGGTCGTCCTCCAGCCGCGACAGGGTCAGCAAATCATCCACCAGATGTTCCATGCGGCGGGTCTGTTCACCCATCAGCTGCAGCGCGCGCTGCGCCATCTCGTTGTCCCGTGACGGCATGTCCTGCAGCGTCTCGACGAAGCCGTTGACCACGGTCAGCGGCGTGCGCAGTTCATGCGACACGTTGGCCACGAAATCGCGGCGGATGGTCTCGATGCGTTCCAGCTGGGTGATGTCGCGGCTGATCAGCAGGCGCTGGTTCTCGCCATAGGAGATCAGCTTGATCGAGAGCACCAGGTCGTCCTGACGCGCGCCGCGCAGCACCAACGGCTTGCTGAAATCGCGCGCGGCGAGATACTGTACGAACGCCGGTTGCCGCGCGAGATATCGAGGCCTAAATGTTTCTCGGCGAGCGGGTTGCACCATTCGATGCGGTCGGCGTCGTCGAGAATCACCACCCCCTCGGGCAAGGCACCGGTCGCCTGCTCCATCTGCCGCAGTGCGGCATCCTGCCGGTCGCGCTGCTGACGATAGGTGCGAACCATCTTGTTGAGTTGCGAGAACACCTCCACCCACAGGCCGGAACCGTCGGGTAGCGCCAGATTCTCCGGATCCTTCAGCCAGCGCAACAGGTCGGCAAGATTGCGCAGATGATGCAGCAGGCGCAGTGCCAGTCCGCAGGCGAACACCAGCACGGCCGGCAGGGCGCCGGCGATGGCCCATATCAGCAGCGCGAACAGCAGCAGGAAGAAAGGAAAGAAGAAGGCGCGCTGCCAGAAGTCGCTCACGGCGTGATCTCGTTATGGAATGGCGGCATTATACGGGCGCAAGCCGCTACGCCAAGCTC
>JBBIGX010000060.1:0-5302 GCA_037447315.1 Gallionellaceae bacterium
CCACCACCTTGATCACCGCGCCTTGCGGTTGTGCATCCAACAGTTCGAAAGCCATCGTATTTCTCCTTAAAGTTGATAACAGATAATCAAAAACAGAACCGACCAGACCCCAAGCACGCCTACCCTAGAAATTCCCCTTGAACCACGCCTTCATCCTTTCCACCAAATTCTTGAACGACACCGCCCCGGCACGTGACACCTCATTGCGCTGATGGCGCTCCAGCCCGTACACCAGCAGACCGACGCCGGTCGCATAACGCGGTGTCTTCACCACCGCCGACAAGCCGCCGATGTTGCGCGGCAATCCCAGGCGCACCGGCAGATGAAAGATCTCTTCGCCCAGCTCGACCATGCCCTGCATGGCGCTGCTGCCGCCGGTGATCACGATGCCGGACGACAGCAGGTCCTCGAATCCGCTGCGGCGGATCTCGGTCTGCACCAGCGAATACAATTCTTCCACGCGCGGCTCAATGACTTCCGCCAGCGTCTGACGCGACAACATGCGCGCACTGCGCTCGCCCACCCCCGGCACTTCAATCGGTGCATCGTTCGCCAGCTGGCGCAAGGCGCAGCCGTATTTGATCTTGATGTCTTCGGCATCCTTGGTCGGGGTGCGCAGCGCCATCGCGATGTCGTTGGTAATCTGGTCGCCGGCGATGGGGATCACTGCGGTATGGCGGATCGCGCCGCCGGTGAAGATCGCCACGTCCGTCGTGCCGCCGCCGATGTCCACCAGGCACACGCCCAGTTCCTTCTCGTCGTCGGCCAGCACCGCCTTGCTCGACGCCAGCGGCTGCAGGATCATGTCCTCGACCTCCAGTCCGCAGCGGTGGATGCACTTCAGGATGTTCTGCACCGCCGACACCGCTCCGGTCACGATGTGCACCTCCACCTCCAGCCGCAGGCCGCTCATACCCAGCGGCTGCTTGATCCCGCGCTGCCCGTCGATGCTGAATTCCTGCTCCAGGATATGCAGCAACTGCTGGTCGCCCGGCAGGCTGATCGAGCTGGCGGTTTCGATGGCGCGCACCACGTCGGTTTGCGTCACCTCCTTGTCCTTGATCTTGATCATGCCGTGTGCATTCGAACTGCGGATGTGTCCGCCCGCGATGCCGGTAAAAACATGACGGATCTTGCAGTCGGCCATCAGTTCGGCCTCCTGCAGGGCCTGCTGGATGGCGCCCACGGTCGCATCAATGTTCACTACCATGCCCTTCTTCATACCCGAGGACTCGTGCATGCCGGCACCGATCACCTTCAGCGTCCCCTCCGGCGTGACCTCGGCCACGATGCACGCGATCTTCGAGGTGCCAATGTCCAGACCCACGACCAGATTCTTGCTCTCTTTGCTCATCCACTTCTCCCGACTACCTTCATGCCGCGCCCAGCAGCGGCACCGCCGCCTCGTTGCTACGCCAATCAGCCACTTGCGGAAGGCGGTGCAATGCAGTCTCTCCCGCCCCCACCGGCTCCGCCGCACCGTGTCGCGACTGCACCGCAAACCCGTTGCGATAACGCAGATCAATGCGCCGCGCATGCGCCATGCGCACCGCCACACTGTACGGATACACACGAACGAAGCGCGCCAGCCGCTCGCGCATCGCCTCGCGTCCCAGCACGATCTCCATGCCGTCATCCAGCGTGATCTGCCAGGCCATGCGCGGTGACAGGGTCAGTTGCGCGATCTGCCGTTGCAGTGGCGCCAGCTCTGCGCCCAGCTCCGCATACATGCCAACCATCAGTGCCGCGTGCTCCCGTTCGCCATAGAACTCGGGCAACTTCTCCACTGCTGCGGCCTCGAACACCTCGCCCTGCCTGTTCACCAGCGCCGTATCGTTCCACCGTGCCAGCGCCACATGCTCTTCCAGCTCCACTTCGAGCTGCCACGGGAACTTGCGCCGCACGCTCACCTTGCGCACCCAGGGCAGTTGCTCGAACGCCTGGCGTGTCTGCACCAGATCGACCGTGAAGAAGTTGCCACGTATCTGCTCGCGCACCACCTTCTGCAACTGCCCGATTTCGATGCGCTGCGGCACCGCCGTCAGCACCACCGCCTGCAGCGAGAATGCCGGCCGCTGCGCCACGTAGCGCACCGCACCGTACAGCACCAGCAGCAGGCTGAAGCCGAACAGTACGTTGGCGATCCCGCGCAGCAGGTGTGCGTTAGCCCACATGCGCCCCCTCCAGTATCTGCAACACCAGCTGCTCGAAACCGATGCCCGCCTGGCGCGCCGCCATCGGCACCAGGCTGTGGTCGGTCATGCCCGGCGCGGTGTTCACTTCCAGCAGGTACATCCTGCCGTCCTCGCCGCGCAGGAAATCCACGCGCCCCCAGCCCTGGCCGCCGATCAACTGGAAACCCTGTTGCGCCAGATGCTGCATCTCCGCTTCCTGTTCGGCATCCAGCCCACAGGGGCACAGATAACGCGTGTCGTCGCGCAGATACTTCGCCTCGTAGTCGTAGAACTCGTTGGCCGGTTCGATCTTGATCGCCGGCAAGGCCCGGCCGTTCAGGATGGCCACGGTGTACTCGCCGCCGCTCATGAAGCTCTCTGCGATCACCACCTTGTCGTGCCGTGCGGCTTCGGCATAGGCGGCGGGCAGCGCCTCCACCGTCTTCACCTTGACCACGCCTACGCTGCTGCCCTCGCTGGCGGGCTTCACGAACAGCGGCAGATCCAGATGCTCGGCCACCGCGTTCCAGTCGGTCGGCGCCGTCAGCGCTTCGTATTCCGGAATGGGCAATCCTGCAGCCTGCCAGATCATCTTGGTACGCCACTTGTCCATGGCGATGGCGGAAGCCATCACGCCGCTGCCGGTGTAGGGGATGCCCATCAGCTCCAGCGCGCCCTGCACCGTGCCGTCTTCGCCATAGCGCCCGTGCAGCGCGATGAACACGCGATCGAATCCGTCTTTCTTCAGTTCGGACAGGTCCCGTTGCGCCGGGTCGAAGGCATGCGCATCCACACCGCTGCGCCGCAATGCAGCCAGCACCGCATTGCCGCTCTTCAGCGACACCTCGCGCTCGGCCGACCTGCCGCCGAACAACACCGCCACTTTTCCGTACGTGCTCACTTCGCTCCCTCTCCCACTATCCTGACCTCGGGGTGCAGCTCCACCCCCGTCTCGCGCAACACCGTCGCGCGCACCTCACCGATCAGGTCTTCGATGTCGGCCGCCGTCGCGCCGCCGACATTCACGATGAAGTTGGCATGCTTCTCAGACACCTGCGCCCCACCGATGCGCTTCCCCTTCAGGCCGCAGCCCTCGATCAATTTCGCCGCATACTGGCCGGGCGGATTGCGGAACACCGAACCCGCGTTCGGCATCTGCAACGGCTGGCTGGCGCTGCGCTTCTCCATCAACGCCTTGATCTCGCGCTTCGCCGCCTCGACATCGCCCGGCGCGAAACGCAGCCAGGCGCCGACGAACCACTCTTCGCCTGGCTGGCATAACGCCACATGCCGGTAACCAATCTCGTAGTCCTGCGGCGTGCGTTCGATCAATTCGCCGCTGCGCGTCAGCACCTGCACGCGCTGCACCGCGCTCCAGGTCTCGCCGCCGTAGCAACCGGCGTTCATCGCCAGCATGCCGCCCAGCGTGCCGGGGATACCGACGAAGAACTCGGCGCCGCACAGACCCTGTCCGGCGACGAAGCGCGCCAGCTTGGCGCCTGCCACCCCGGCCTGCGCATACACCAGGTCGCCTTCCATGCGCAGCTCGGTGAGTGCGCCCACCATCAGCAGCACGGTGCCGGCGAACCCGCCGTCGCGCACCAGCAGGTTGCTGCCCAGCCCCACCGCCAGCAGCGGCTCCTCCGGCGGCACCTGACGCAGGAATGCTTGCAGGTCGGCCAGATCGGCCGGCTGATACACGCGCCGGGCACGGCCGCCGGCACGCCAGCTCACGTGGCGCGACATCGGCTCGTCGCGGAACATCTCCCCGCGTAGCCCTGCGCTGCTGAACTGTGTCGGTTCGCTCATGTTCATTGCTGTGTCAGTTGCTTCACCTGGTTCGGCACACCACCGATGGACCCCGCGCCCATGGTCAGCACCACATCGCCATCCTGTGCCATGTGCAGGATGGCCTGCGGCATGTCGGCGATGTTCTCGACGAACACCGCATTGCTCTGCCCCGCCACGCGCAGGGCATGCATCAGCGAACGACCGTCCGCCGCCACGATGGGCGCTTCACCGGCCGCATACACATCGGCCAGCAGCAGCGCATCGACGCTGCCCAGCACTTTCACGAAGTCCTCGAACAGGTCGCGCGTGCGCGTGTAGCGATGCGGCTGGAACGCCAGCACCAGACGCTTGCCCGGGAACGCGCCGCGCACCGCGGCCAACGTCGCCTTCATCTCCACCGGGTGATGGCCGTAGTCGTCGAGCAGGGTGAACTTGCCGCCCTGCGCCAAGGCGATCTCGCCGTAACGTTGCAGGCGCCGCCCCACGCCCTGGAACTCGGCCAGCGCATCGGCGATGGCCTGTGGCGCGACGCCCACTTCCAGGCCGATGGCGATGGCGGCCAGTGCGTTCAGCACGTTATGTTCGCCCGCCAGATTGAGCGTGATGTCGAGGTCGAGCGGCTTGCCGTCGAACAGGCATTTTTCGTCGTGGCGGCATTGCGCGGTGAAGCGCATGCGGCCGCCTTCGTGACGCACGTTGACAGCGCGAATCTGCGCATCCTCCCCCATGCCGTAGGTGGTGACCGGCTTGCTGATGCGCGGCAGGATGTCGCGCACGTTCGGATCGTCGACACACAGCATGGCGCGGCCATAGAACGGCAGCCGCTCGATGAAGTCGATGAACGCCTGCTTCAGTTTGTTGAAGTCGTGGCCGTAGGTCTCCATGTGGTCGGCGTCGATGTTGGTGACTACCGCCAGGATGGGCGTCAGATACAGGAAGGAGGCATCCGACTCGTCCGCTTCCGCCACGATGTATTCGCCGGTACCGAGGCGCGCATTGGCACCGCTACTGTTCAGCCGGCCGCCGATGACGAAGGTCGGATCGAAGCCGCCCTTGGCCAGCACGCTGGTCACCAGCGAGGTGGTGGTGGTCTTGCCGTGCGTGCCGGCGATGGCGATGCCCTGGCGCAGGCGCATCAGCTCGGCCAGCATCACTGCGCGCGGCACCACCGGGATGCGCTGCGCGCGTGCCGCCAACACTTCCGGATTGTCCGCCTTCACCGCAGTGGAAATCACCACGGCATCGGCATCGCCCAGGTTCTTCGCGTCGTGCCCGTGATGGATCTTCGCGCCGAGTTGCTTCAGGCGCAATGTCACCGTGCTCTCCGCCAGGTCGGC
>JBBIGX010000060.1:5312-6558 GCA_037447315.1 Gallionellaceae bacterium
AGGTTCAGCATCACCTCGGCGATGCCGTTCATGCCCGAACCGCCGATGCCCACGAAGTGGATGTTCTTGATCTTGTGTTTCATGTCGCCAATCCCTCGCATACTTTGGCCACTTGCGCCGTGGCGTCCGGCTTCGCCAGCGCGCGCGCAGCCGCTGCCATCTTCATGAGTTCGCCGCGCGCCATGCTGCGCAACAGTGCCGCCAATCGTTCTCCATCCAATTCCGTTTGTGGCAACAGCACCGCCGCACCGTGCTCGCTCAGGAAGCGCGCGTTATGCGTCTGATGGTCATCCACCGCATGCGGGAACGGCACCAAGACGCTGGCCACGCCCGCCGCCGCCAGCTCGGCCACGGTCAGCGCACCGGCACGGCAGAGCACCACATCCGCCTGCGCATATTGCTGCGCCATGTCGTCGAGGAAAGGCCGCACATCCGCCGTCACACCGGCTTGCGCATACAGTCGCCGTACCGCTTCGAAATGCTTCTTGCCGGTCTGGTGCACGACCTGCGGGCGCTCGCCTTCCGGCAACTGCGCCAGCGCCTTGGGCAGCGCTTCGTTCAAAGCCTGCGCGCCCAGACTGCCGCCCACCACCAGCACATGCAGGCGACCGCTGCGCTGCGCATAGCGCAGTTCGGGCACAGGCAGCGCGGCGATGTCGGCACGCACCGGATTGCCGCACCATTCGCCGCCCTTCAGTACCTCCGGGAAGCCGCTCAACACGCGCGTCGCCAGTTTGGCCAGCATCTTGTTGCTCAGGCCGGCGATGGAATTCTGCTCATGCACCACCAGCGGCCGGCGCAGGAACGCCGCCATCAAACCGCCCGGCACCGTGATATATCCGCCCATGCCCAACACCACGTCTGGACGATGACGCAGGATTGCCGCCGCGCTCTGCCCCAGTGCACGCAACAAGGTGAACGGCAGCGTCAGCAAGCGCATCGCCCCTTTGCCGCGCACGCCGGAAAAGTTCACCCAGGCCACCTCGTAACCATGCTTGGGCACCAGCTCCGCTTCCATGCTGTTCGGCGCGCCCAGCCACACCACGTTCCAGCCTTTCGCATGCAACGCATCTGCGACCGCCAGTCCGGGATAGATGTGTCCGCCGGTGCCGCCCGCCATGACCATGAGGGTGCGGTTCATATCGAAAGTCCCCGCGCAACACGTCTGTTCTGGCTACGACCGTCCCGTTGGGACTTAACTAGCTTGTACAAGTTAGTCTTCGCCGAAACAGAAGGGTTGATAAAG
>JBBIGX010000061.1:0-2284 GCA_037447315.1 Gallionellaceae bacterium
GATGTCCGCGCTCGGCGTGCGCAACATCGCGGGCTACAACCAGAAGGTGCGCGACGCGATCAAGGAAGGCAAGCCGCTGACCCACCCGTTCAGCATCACGCCCGAATCGCCGGAGCCGCTGGAGGAGTTGCCGTTCATCGTGATCTTCATCGACGAACTGGCCGACCTGATGATGGTGGCGGGCAAGAAAGTGGAGGAGCTCATCGCGCGTCTGGCGCAGAAGGCGCGCGCCGCCGGCATCCATCTGGTGCTGGCCACACAACGCCCCTCGGTGGATGTCATCACCGGCCTGATCAAGGCCAACGTGCCGACGCGCGTCGCCTTCCAGGTGTCCTCCAAGATCGACTCGCGCACCATCCTCGACCAGCAAGGCGCGGAATCGCTGCTGGGGCAGGGCGACATGCTCTACCTGCCGCCGGGCAGCGGATTGCCGCAGCGCGTACACGGCGCTTTCGTATCGGACCAGGAAGTGCACCGCGTCACCGAGTATCTGAAAGCGCAAGGCGAACCCAATTACATCGAAGGCATCCTCACTTCGCTGGAAGAACCGGCCGAAGGCGAATACGACGGCGGCGATGCCGAAGCGGATGCGCTGTATGACCAAGCGGTGGAGATCGTGCTCAAAACGCGCCGCCCCTCCATCTCGCTGGTGCAGCGCCATCTGCGCATCGGCTACAACCGCGCGGCGCGCCTGATCGAAGCGATGGAGAAGGCGGGGCTGGTGTCGCCGATGCAGGCCAACGGCAACCGCGAAGTGATCGCACCGGCGCGGGCGGAATGAGCATGCGCCGCTATCTGCTCGCCCTGCTGTGCCTCGTCGCCTTCGATGCCCATGCCGGCGCCATCGAGCAACTCAAATCCTTCATCTCCGGCACCCGCTCGGCGCAGGCCGAATTCACCCAGACCGTGTTGCACCGCAGTGGCAAGGTGATGCAGGTGTCTTCCGGGACCATGCAGTTTGTGCGCCCCGGCAAGTTCCGCTGGGAATATCGCCAGCCCTACGCGCAACTCATCGTCGGCGACGGCGAGAAGTTCTGGATGTATGACGCCGACCTGGCGCAGGTCACCGTGCGCCGGCTGGATGCCGCGCTGGGCAGCAGCCCGGCGGCGCTGCTCTCCGGCAACAACGAGATCGAACGCGGATTCGCGCTGGAAGAAGCGGGCGAGCGCGACGGCCTGGCCTGGCTGAGCGCGAAACCGCGCGGCAGTGAATCCACCTTCTCCGCCATCCGCATGGGTTTCAACGCGCAGTCGGAACTGGAGGCGATGGAGTTGAACGACGCTTTCGGCAATACCACCGTGCTGCGCTTCGCCCACCTGCGGCGCAACCCGCAGCTCGCACCGTCCCTGTTCCGCTTCACGCCGCCTCCCGGCACCGACGTATTGGGCGAGTGATGGGCGACCTGTTCGCGACTACGCCGCCGGCCGCGCCGCTCGCCGAGCGCCTGCGCCCCAAACATATCGACGAGGTCATCGGGCAGACGCACCTGCTCGGCGGCGGCAAGCCGCTGCGCCTCGCGTTCGAGTCGGGCAAGCTGCATTCCATGATCCTGTGGGGCCCGCCGGGCGTGGGCAAGACCACGCTGGCGCGCCTGATGGCGTCCGCTTTCGATGCCGAGTTCGTACCGCTGTCGGCCGTACTGTCCGGTGTGAAGGACATCCGCGACGCCATCGCCCAGGCCGAGATGACGCTGCAACAGCGCGGCCGCCACACCATCCTGTTCGTGGACGAGGTGCACCGCTTCAACAAGTCGCAGCAGGATGCCTTCCTGCCTTATGTGGAGCAGGGGTTGGTCACCTTCATCGGCGCCACCACCGAGAACCCCTCGTTCGAGGTGAACAGCGCGCTGCTGTCGCGCGCGCAGGTGTACGTGCTGAGATCGCTGTCGCCGGAGGAGCTGGGTCAGTTGATCGAGCGTGCACAGCTCGTCGCCTTGCAGGGATTGCGTTTCGATGCGGCGGCGCGCGACCGCATCATCGGTTATGCCGACGGCGATGCGCGCCGTATGCTGAACGTGCTGGAGCAGATCGAGACCGCAGCCAACACTGCCGGCGTCACGCAGATCACGCCCGAGTTCCTCGACAGCACCCTGGCGCAGAACCTGCGCCGCTTCGACAAGGGCGGCGAAGCGTTCTACGACCAGATCTCCGCGCTGCACAAATCGGTGCGTGGTTCCAATCCCGACGCTGCGTTGTACTGGTTCACGCGTATGCTGGACGGCGGCGCCGACCCGCGCTATCTGGCACGCCGCATCGTGCGCATGGCCTGGGAAGCCATCGGCCT
>JBBIGX010000061.1:2294-6533 GCA_037447315.1 Gallionellaceae bacterium
GCAGTTGTGCAACGATGCGGCGGCTGCCTATGAACGCCTCGGCTCGCCGGAAGGCGAATTGGCGCTGGCCCAGGCGGTGATCTATCTGGCCGTGGCGGCCAAATCGAACGCCGGATACGTCGCGTATAATGCCGCCCGCGCTTTCGTCAAACAGGACGGTTCGCGCGAAGTGCCGCTGCACCTGCGCAACGCGCCGACCAAGCTGATGAAGCAGCTGGATTACGGCAAGGACTACCGCTATGCGCACGACGAAGCGGAAGGTTATGCGGCAGGCGAGGACTATTTCCCGGAAGGCATGCCGGAAGTGAGTTTCTACCAGCCGGTGGATCGCGGGCTGGAAGCGAAGATTGCGGAAAAACTGGCGCATCTGCGTGAACTGGATGAGGCAGCCAAGAACAAAAAAGGATAGCAGCATGCTGGATATACAAAGTTTACGTAACGACCTGACCGGAGTGGCGGCACGCCTGAAGACGCGCGGCTTCGAGCTGGATACCGCGCGTTTCGAGAAGCTGGAAGCCGAGCGCAAGACTATCCAGACGCGCACCCAGGAACTGCAAGCCAAGCGCAATGCGTTGTCCAAGTCGATCGGTCAGGCCAAGGCCAAGGGCGAGGATGTGTCGGCCATCATGGCCGAGGTGGGGGCGCTGGGGGTGGAACTGAAGCAGCTCGAATCCGAAGCACTGCCTAAGGTGCTGGCCGAGATGGATGCCTTCCTCGCGGTGATCCCCAACGTGCCGCATGCCAGCGTGCCGGTGGGCAAGTCGGAAGCGGACAACGTCGAGACGCATCGCTTCGGCGAGCCGCGCAAGTTCGATTTCGAAGTGCAGGATCACGTCTCCATCGGTGAGGGCTTGGGTGGGCTGGATTTCGAGACGGCCACCAAGATCGCCGGTGCGCGCTTCTCCTTGCTGAAAGGTCCGCTGGCGCGCCTGCATCGTGCGCTGGCGCAGTTCATGCTGGACACGCACACCGAGCAACACGGCTACACCGAGACCTATGTGCCCTACATGGTGAACGCGGAGTCGATGCGCGGCACCGGCCAGTTGCCCAAGTTCGAGGAAGACCTGTTCCGCATCCCGCGCGTGGTGGGCGAGGAGCGGGAAGAGAAGAGCTTTTACCTCATCCCCACCGCCGAAGTGCCCGTAACCAACATGGTGCGCGACGAGATCGTGCCGCTGGAGAAGCTGCCGCTGAAGTTCGTGGCGCACACGCCGTGCTTCCGCAGCGAGGCGGGCTCTTACGGGCGCGACACGCGCGGCATGATCCGCCAGCACCAGTTCGACAAGGTGGAGCTGGTGCAGCTGGTGCACCCGGAGCAATCGTATGCCGCGCTGGAAGCGCTGCTCGGTCATGCCGAGGTCATCCTGCAAAAGCTGGATCTGCCGTATCGTGTGGTCAAGCTGTGCACCGGCGACATGGGGTTCTCATCGGCGACGACCTATGACATCGAAGTGTGGTTGCCGGCGCAGAACACCTACCGCGAGATTTCGTCCTGCTCCAATTTCGAAGCGTTCCAGGCGCGCCGCATGCAGGCGCGC
Source organism: Gallionellaceae bacterium (assembly GCA_037447315.1). Taxonomy (GTDB): domain Bacteria; phylum Pseudomonadota; class Gammaproteobacteria; order Burkholderiales; family Gallionellaceae; genus Sideroxyarcus. Next base: position 3,833 of record JBBIGX010000061.1, read on the forward strand.
TTCCGCAATGCCGCCGGCAAGCCGGAATTGCTGCACACGCTGAATGGCTCCGGTCTGGCGGTGGGCCGCACCTTGGTTGCGGTGCTGGAGAATTACCAGAATGCCGATGGCAGCGTGACCATCCCCGACGTGCTGCGCCCCTACATGGGCGGCATGGAGAAACTCTCCAAGTAAGGTGCGGGGATGCGCGTCGCCCATCTGCTCGGGATCGCCGGCGTCGCGGAACACGAGACCGCCGCCGCGCGGCACTGGGCGCGTCGGCTCGAGTGGCCGATGGTCGGCGTGGCGCTGTGGATCGTGCTGCAATGGTATCTGGAGGAGACCGGCAGCCTCTCCCATGCCGTGGCGCGCATCGCCGACTGGCTGGTGTGGCTGGCCTTCCTGCTGGAGACGGTCATCCTCACTTCGCAGGTGCGCGACAAGCGCCAGTATCTGTTCGGCAACTGGCTGAACCTGCTCATCATCACCGCAGGTTTCCCGTATTTCTGGCAATACGCGCCGCTCATCGGCCTGTTGCGCAGCGTGCGGCTGGTGCTGGTGCTGGCATTGCTGCTGCGCATGTCGCGCTCAGCGCGCAAGCTGCTGTCGCAGCACAAGCTGGGCACCACGCTGATGGTCGCGTTCTTCACCCTCGTGTTGTCCGGCCTCATCATGTCGCGTGTCGACCCTTCGATCGGCGATGCCTGGGACGGCATGTGGTGGGCCTGGGTGACCATGGCCACCGTCGGCTATGGCGATGTGGTGCCGCACACCGGTGCCGGCCGTTTGTTCGCCGCGCTGGTCATGCTGTTCGGTGTGGTGCTGATCTCCCTGCTCACCGCCAACCTGGCCGCCTTCTTCATCGGCAGCGATGTGGAAAAGATCGAGGCGGAAGAAAAGGCGTCCGACCGCCAGCTGGCCGACATCGCCGCACGGTTGGAGCGTATCGAGAAACTGCTCGAAACCCGGCGCGACTAGCGGCTTCAGCCGGATGGGGCGGTTATTCCCCGCCCCGCCAGAACGGCAGGGGCATTGCCCCCGGCAGCCGGCCTTCCATCTCCAGCCGTTTCAGCATGTCGTGGTACAGGCGCACGGTCTCGACGTGTATCACCGCTTCGCCGCCGCGCGCCTGGCCGAACTTCAGGTTCTCGTAATACTCGGGGTGCGAGAGCAGGGGCATCACGCGCTTCACGTCGGACCACACGTCCGGATTGAGGCCTTGCTGTGCGGCGAGGATGCGCGCGTCTTCCAGATGGCCCATGCCCTGGTTGTAGGCGGCGAGCGCAAACCAGAGCCGGTTCTGCTCGGAGATGCGCAGCGGCAGCTGTTCCTTCAGTATCTGCAGATAGCGCGCACCGGCCATGATGCTCTCGCGTGGATCCAGCCGGTTCTTCACGCCCATGCGGTCGGCGGTGTCCTCGGTGAGCATCATTATGCCGCGCACGTTGGTGTAGGAAGTGGCGTTGGGGTTCCAGCGCGATTCGCGGTAGGCCAGCGCAGCGATCAACCGCCAGTCGATGCCGGTGAGGTCGGCCGCATCCTCGAACCATTGCCGGTAGCGCGGCAGCAGGGTATGCGTGTCAGCGATGAAGGTGGAGGTGTCGATCGCGCCGAGGCGGTCGTTATGCCCGTAATGGCGGTCGATGGCGTGGTGCAGCGCGCGATTCTTCCGACTCTCCTCGAAGAAGGCATTGATCTCTTCCAGCAAGGTCTCGTCGCCTTCCGCGCTGATCGCCCAGCTCATGGCGGAGTCACTGTTCAGGCTGAGGCCGTTGCCCAGTGCGGGGTAATAGTTGCGCAGAGTGGTCAGCTGCTCATCGTTGGCGACGGTGCAGTCGATCTGCCCCGCGGCGAGCTCCTTCAACAGTTCCACCGGCGAACTGCCCTTGCGCGACTCCCAGTCCAGCTCGTCGTACTCCTCGCGCACCTTGCGCAGCGCCGCTTCCTGCGCCGAATCGCGTGCCACCACCAGCTCGCGGCCGTACAGGTCTTCGATACGGCGCGGCGCCTTGCCGGTGCAGACCGCGCGCTCGTCCAGTTGGTGGTAACTCTTGCTGTAGCGCAGCGACGGATGGGAATGTGTGCGGAAACCGGCGGCCAGGTGCGCCTCGCCGGCCAGCAGGGTGGCGACGGCTTTGTCGGCCGGCTGTCTCAGCAATCGCACGCGCACGTTCAGGTGTTTGGCAAACATCTCCACCAAATCGGACTCGAATGCGGAATCGACGACCATGGATTCGTCCGGCACCACTGCCACAAGCTCGCCTTCGCGCCAGTCTGGCAGCGGCGGCGTCTCCATGGCTTTGAGCACCAGCCAGGCGAACAGGCCGATCAGGACGAGCGCCCGCAAGGGGTAGAGGCTGCGCATTGTCGATCGCGACGAGATTCAGAATGGCCTGCGCAACATTCTGCCCGAAAAAGGAGGTTGCTGGTAAAATGCGCGCCCTTCGCAGGCAGCCATGCGCGAAACAGTCATCTGGAGAGGTGGCAGAGTGGTTGAATGTACCTGACTCGAAATCAGGCGTAGGCGAATAGCCTACCGAGGGTTCGAATCCCTCCCTCTCCGCCAAATGCAAAACCGCCCCTCGTGGGCGGTTTTACATTTGGTGCAGTGGAAGTGTGGACGAAGCCTCCAGGGTTCGACCAGCGAGCAACGCTCGCGCAGGACGCCGGTGGAGAGGAAAAGATTTGAGGAGACTGATGTGATGCGACGGTTTGGTCGCGG
>JBBIGX010000062.1:0-6517 GCA_037447315.1 Gallionellaceae bacterium
ATGTGATCGATGCGATCGAGAAGCCGGCCACCCTCAAATCCTGGGCCGAATACCGCGCGACCTTCGTCAATGCGCAGCGCATCAAGGACGGACTCCGGTTCTGGGACAAACATGCCGCGGCCTTGCAGCGTGCCCAGCGCGAGTTCGGCGTGCCGGCGGAATACATCGTCGGCATCATCGGCGTCGAGACCCTGTACGGCCGCCAGACCGGCCGTTTCCGCACACTGGATGCGCTGACCACGCTGGCGTTCGACTATCCGCGCCGCGCCGCGTATTTCCGTGCCGAACTGGAGCAGTTCCTGCTGCTCGCGCACGAGCAGGATTTAACCTGCTGGCGATCAATTCCTCCTATGCCGGTGCGCTGGGCATCCCGCAGTTCATGCCGGGCAACTACCGCAAGTACGCGCTGGATTACAACGGCAAGGTGGACATCCTGCACGAGCCGGAGGATGCCATCGGCAGCGTGGCGAATTATTTCAAACACTACGGCTGGCGCAGCGGCGAGCCGGTGGCGCTGAAGGCGCAGGTCGCCGATGCCCAGAGACTGGGGACGTTGACGGAGGTGCGGCCATTGGCTGGCTGGCGCCAGGATGCGGGGGTGTCGCCGGAAGGCGCGACGGAAGCCGTACTGCCGCCGGCCTGGCTGCTCGACCTGACGCTGGCGGATGGCAAGGAATATTGGCTGGTGTTCGAGAACTTCGATGTCATCATGCGCTACAACATCAGCAGCTATTACGCGATGTCGGTGCACCAGCTGGCGCAGGCTTTGTGCGCCGCGCGCTGACCTTCAGTAGATGCGGCGAGCGCCGTTGTAGCGCGCTTTCCAGTAGCCGATCTCCATGTTCTCCACGCGGATGCGCTCGCCGCTCTTGGGCGAATGCACGAACTTGCGCTCGCCGATGTAGATGCCAACATGCGAGTAGGGGCGGCCCAGCGTATCGAAGAACACCAGGTCGCCGGGCTGCAGTTCGCTCGGATGCAGTGCCTGGCCGACGCTACTGATCTCCTTGCTGGTGCGGGGCAGGCGGATGTTCAGCACTTCGCGGTAGACATGGCCGACATAGCCGCTGCAATCGAAACCGCCGGTCGTGCTGTCACCGCCATAGCGGTAAGGGAGGTCGGCCAGGCTCATGGCATACATCACCAGGTCGTTCATGCGTTCGTCGCGGGCGTCGGCATGGCGAGCCGGCGCGGAGCCGCAGGCGGTCAGTAGTGGGATGGTGAGCAGTAGCAGGAGTCTGTACATGGTCAATGTTCCGTGGTCGGCCGCGATTATAAGAGCATACGGCCCATACCGCGTGCCGTCAAAACCCGGTGCCGCAAGCCTGCCATCTCAAGTAGAATTCTAGCATTGAACAACTGGAGCAAATGATGAGCCTTACCGAAGCCGATGTGCAGCAAGCATTGAAGAACCTGGTCGATCCCAACACCCGCAAGGATTTTGTCAGCGGAAAATCCGTGAAGAACATCAAGATCAGCGGCAGCGACGTGTCGCTGGATGTGTTGCTCGGTTATCCCGCGAAGAGCGTGTGGGGCGAGATCAAGGCCATGGTCGAAGGGTATCTCAAGTCGGCGTTGCCCGGAGTCGGCAGCGTCAGCGCGAACGTCAGCAGCAAGGTGGTGCCGCATGCCGTGCAGCGCGGGGTGAAGCTGGTGGACGGTGTGAAGAACATCATCGCGGTGGCTTCCGGCAAAGGCGGCGTGGGCAAGAGCACCACTGCCGTGAACCTGGCACTGGCACTGGCCGCCGAGGGCGCCCGCGTCGGCATGCTGGACGCCGACATCTATGGCCCGTCGCAACCGACCATGCTGGGTATCAGCGGCAATCCTGATTCCGAGGACGGCAAGACCATGAAGCCGCTGGAGAGCCACGGCCTGCAGGCGATGTCCATCGGTTTCCTGATCGATGCGGACACACCGATGATCTGGCGCGGGCCGATGGTGACCCAGGCGCTGGACCAGCTGCTGCACCAGACCAAGTGGGACAACCTCGATTACCTGGTGATCGACCTGCCACCCGGCACCGGCGATATCCAGTTGACCCTGGCGCAGAAGGTGCCGGTGACCGGTGCGGTGATCGTCACCACGCCGCAGGACATCGCGCTGATGGATGCGCGCAAGGGGCTCAAGATGTTCGAGAAGGTCGATGTGAAGATCATCGGCATCGTGGAGAACATGAGCACGCATATCTGCTCGAAGTGCGGCCACGAGGAGCATATCTTCGGTGCCGGCGGCGGCGAGAAGATGTGCGCCGACTACAACACGGAGTTCCTCGGCAGCCTGCCGCTGGACATCCGCATCCGCGAGCAGGCGGATTCCGGCACGCCGACCGTGGTCGCCGATCCGGACGGCAACATCGCCAGGGTGTACAAGCAGATCGCACGGCGCGTGGCGGTGAAGATCGCCGATATGGCGCAGGACCACAGCGCGGCATTCCCCAAGATTGTGGTGCAGAACACCTGATGCGCATCCTGCTTTCCAACGATGACGGCTACTTCGCGCCGGGGCTGGCCTGCCTGGCGCAGCATCTTGCCGCGCTGGGTGAAGTGACGGTGGTCGCGCCGGAGCGCGACCGCAGCGGGGCCAGCAACTCGCTCACGCTGGACCGGCCGCTCAACCTGCGCAAGGCGGCCAGCGGTTTCTACTATGTCGATGGCACTCCCACCGATTGCGTGCATCTTGCCGTGACCGGCATGCTGGAAGTACAGCCGGACATCATCGTCTCCGGCATCAATGCCGGGGCCAACATGGGCGATGACACCATCTATTCCGGCACGGTGGCGGCCGCGACGGAAGGTTTCCTGCTCGGCATCCCGGCCATCGCGGTCTCCATGGCGAAGCATGATCCCGCGCATTACGATACGGCGGGCAGGGTGGCGGCGGAACTGGTGCAGCGCTTCATGCGCGAGCAGCGGCCGCATCCCTGGCTGCTCAACGTCAATGTGCCGGACATCCCCTATGAGCAGCTGCAGGGCACCGAAGTCACCCGCCTCGGCAAGCGTCACAAGGCGGAACCGGTGGTCAAGGCCAGCAACCCGCATGGCCAGCCGATCTATTGGGTGGGGCCGGCAGGCAAGGCGCAGGATGCCGGGGCAGGCACGGATTTCCATGCGGTGGCGCAAGGCAAGGTGTCGATCACGCCGTTGCAGATCGACCTGACCCAGTACGGCCAGCTGGATGCGGTGCGCGCCTGGATGGAGGCGGCCGCATGAACCTGCAGCATGCGGGTATCGGCATGACCTCGCCGCGCACGCGTGCGCGCATGGTCGAGCGCTTGCGGGCGCAAGGTGTCAAGGACGAGGTGGTGCTGGCTGCGATGAACAGTGTGCCGCGCCACCTGTTCGTGGATGAGGCGCTGGCCGGTCGCGCCTACGACGACGTGTCGCTGCCCATCAACTACGGACAGACCATCTCGCAACCCTACATCGTGGCGCGCATGACCGAGGTGCTGCGCAACGGCAAGCAATTGGGCAAGGTGCTGGAGGTCGGTACCGGCTGCGGTTACCAGGCCGCAATCCTGGCGCAGGTGGCGCAGCAGGTGTACAGCGTGGAACGCATCAAGCCGCTACACGAACGCGCGCGCAACCTGCTGCGCGAACTGAAGATACGCAACGTCATCCTGCGCCATGCCGACGGCACCTCGGGCCTGAACGAAGGCGCACCGTTCGATGGCATCATCATGACCTGCGCTGCACCGGCGCTGTCCGAGGCGTTGAAGGAGCAGCTGGCGGTGGGGGGCAGGATGGTGCTGCCGGTCGGCACGCAGGAACAATATCTGTATCGGGTCGAACGCACCGAGAGCGGCTTCAAGGAGACGCGACTGGAGGCGGTGAAGTTCGTGCCGCTGCTGGGGGGGACGGCATGATGGTTCGGCATCCGGCACGACGGGATCTTGCGCTGCTTGCCGTCTTGGCGCTGTTGCTGGGCGCCTGTGCCGGACCGGCGGTGAGCGGCAAGCGTGCGCCCATCGTGGAATATGGCGCCGGGCCACGTGCGGAAGTCCCCGCCAAACCGGCGGAGACCACTACGCTTTATGTGGTGCAGGCGGGCGACACCTTGTACAGCATCGCTTTCCAGAACGGCCTGGATTACATGGAAGTGGCGCGGCAGAACGGTCTGAAGGACCCGGCCGCGATCCAGGTCGGACAGAAGCTGCGGCTGACGGTGCCGGCCGAAGAAGTGGTCAGCGAATCCCCGGCACCGGTGGTGACGCGTGTCCCGCGTGCGGGCGAGATCAAGAACCAGCCCAAGGTCGGGCGCCTGCTCTACTCCGAGCAGGCACTGGCCAAGGCCGAGCGCATGCAGGAGGAGCAGCCGCCCGCAACCCCGTCGGCATCCGCCGCCGCGCTCCCGGCCGCCGTCGACGATGGCGGGGAGTGGGGCATGCCGACGCGCGGCAAACTGATCGCCGGATTCTCGGCGGCTGCCAACCGCAAGGGTGTGGATATCGGCGGTACGCGCGGTCAGCCTGTTCTGGCCAGTGCTGCGGGAAAAGTGGTGTACAGCGGCAGCGGCCTGCGCGGTTACGGCAAGCTGGTCATCATCAAGCATAACGACACCTACTTGAGCGCCTATGCGCACAACGAGCGCCTGCTGGTGAAGGAAGGGCAGACGGTGCGCAAGGGGCAGCAGATCGCCGAGATGGGCGACAGCGACGCCGACCAGGTCAAGCTGCATTTCGAGATTCGCAGGATGGGCAAGCCGGTGGATCCGGCCCGCTATCTGCCGCTGGTGAAATCCTGAACCTGCTGTGAGCGATGACGTCCTGACTATCGCCGACCACAGCCGCGACAGCGCCGGTCTGCGTTATGTCTATCCGGTGGTGTCGCGCCGTGCCGGCGGTGTCTCCATCGGTATCAACCTCAACATCAACAACGCCTGCAACTGGCGCTGCATCTATTGCCAGGTGCCCGATCTGCAATTGGGAGCGGCACCGCCGGTGGATCTTTCCCTGCTGGAGCAGGAGTTGCGCGGATTCCTGCAAGAAGTGCAGGACGGTGACTTCATGCGGCGTGTGCCGCCGGAGATGCGCCGCCTCAACGATATCGCGCTCTCTGGCAACGGCGAGCCGACCAGTGCGGCGGAGTTCGCCGAGGTGGTGGAACTGATCGGTCGCCTCAAGCCGGCCGGGCTCAAACTGGTGCTGATCACCAATGGCAGTCTGCTGCAGCGCGAATATGTGCAGCGCGGGTTGCGGCGCATGGCGCAGCTGGACGGCGAGGTGTGGTTCAAGCTGGACCGTGCCAGCGAGGCGGGGATGGCGCAGGTCAACGATACGCGGACGACGCTGGATGCGCTGCGCAACAACCTTGCCATGGCCATCGCCTGCTGTCCCGATACCTGGCTGCAGACTTGCTGGTTCGCGCTGGACGGACAGCCGCCCTCGCAACGGGACGAAGAGGATTACCTGTCTTTCCTGGCGGAAGCGATGCGTGCCGGCATCAGGCCGCGCGGTGTGCTGCTGTACGGCCTGGCACGGCCTTCGTTGCAGCCCGAAGCGCCGCGCCTGTCAGTATTGCCGGCAGAGTCGATGGAGGGTTTTGCACGACGTATCGGGGCATTGGGAGTGGCGGTGCGGATATCTGTCTGAAGGGGTCACCGGCGTGACGGTGCATCTTGCGCTTCGGTGACTTCCGTTGCGGTCTCTGCGCTGCGGTTCAGCTGTTCCAGCGCCTGCTGGGACAGGCGGAAGGATAACAGGGTGAGCGCGCCCGAGATGGTGCTGACGATGAGCAACTGGTCGGCGCTGATCACGCCCATTGTGGTGGCGATCAGTTCGGCGGCGATCACACCGATCACCAGGGTGTTCACAAACGGCGGCAACCAGTTCATGGTGTTGGACGAAGGACAAGTTGAGGTACATTGGCAATCTAGCTGTGGTGGACGGTGCGCGCAATATGCCGAACGGCCTATATACCGGCCTATATCCATGATCCCATCGGCTTCATGGTCAGTCTGGCGGCCATGAGCGGCCGCGCGCTCATTCTTCCAGGCTGCGCGGCCGGGAGATGCCGAAGCCCTGTGCGTAGTCGATGCCGATACCGCTCAGGCGGCCGATGAGTTCGTCGCTTTCCACCAGTTCGGCCACGGTCTGCACGCCGATCTTCTGCGCCACATGGTGGATGGAGGCGACCTTGGCCTGGTTCACCGGATCGCGCGACAGACCGAGGATGAGGCTGCCGTCAATCTTGATGAAATCCACCTGGAAGCCGCGAATGCGGTCGAAAGCCACGGCATCGCGTCCGAAGCCGCTCAACGCGGCGCGGCAGCCGCAGGCCCTGACCTGACGGATGAATTCCGCGACGGTCTCGCCGCGTTGGGCGAGCTCGGTTTCAGATACCTCGAAACAGAGTCCTTCCGCCGCCTCGTACTCCTGCAATGTCGCGCGCAGGAATGCCGGGAATTCCGGATCGCCGATGGTGGCCGCAGCGACGTTGAGAAAGAAGCCTCTTTTGAAAAACGGCCTCTTTTGAATTTCAAGTGGGTAAAACGGGTATCCGGTCGGGTGGAGCCGGCC
>JBBIGX010000063.1:0-6478 GCA_037447315.1 Gallionellaceae bacterium
TTGAAGACCATGCGCGAAAGCGTACTACTAACCCACGGAAATGTCTGAAGAACCAGTTGTTCGTTCGTGGGATCCATTCTTCAATGCCTGCTCGAGATGCTCGAGGAATACCCGTGTCTTGGTCGGAGTGTAGCGGCGCATGGGCATCACGGCCCAGGCGGTGACGGAGGGGAAGCGCCATTCGGGCAGGATGCGCACCAGCCGATGTTGTTGCACGTCCTCTTCGGCAAAAGGTTCGGGCAGCATGCCGATGCCGGCCCCGTCCAGCAGCAGTTGCTGGATGACGCTGATCGAGTTCAGTGTCATGCGTCCGGGCGGTACGCCTTCCCATGTCTCCTTGCTGCGCGAAAGGCGCCAGCTTTGGGCCTGTCCGTTGCGGCCAAGCATGCGTATCGAGGTGTGGCGGTGCAGTTCGTCGGGATGCTGCGGGGCGGGGTGCAGTGCGAGATAGATCGGGCTGGCGTAGAGCGCGATGTGTTGCACGTCCAGTTTGCGCGCGACCAGCGTGGAATCATCGGCGAGCTCTCCCATGCGGATGGCGAGGTCGAAGCGTTCGCCGATCAGGTCGACCAGGCGTGAACTGAGGTCGAGTTCCAGTTCGATCTCGGGATAGTTGGCGATGAAGGTGGCCAGCGCGCGCGACAGGGTGCGCCGCGCATAGTCTTCCGGCATGGAGACGCGTAATTTGCCGCGCGGTTGCGCCTCCCGGCTGCGCACGAAATCCTGGGTGGTGGTGACCTCTTCTGTCACGCGGCGGCAGTGATCGAGGAACTCCTGGCCGAATTCGGTGAGGGTGAGGCGGCGCGTGGTGCGGATGAGCAGACGTTGGCCCAACCTTTCTTCCAGTTTCCCCAGACGACGCGAGACGGTGGCCTTGGGCATGGCGAGCGCTTCGGCGGCGCGCACCAAGCTCGCCTGTTCGGCGATGGAGGCGAACAGCAGCATGTCGTCGGCGGAGAGGTTCTTTTGTTCCATTTGTGGAACAGTCTATCTCGCAAGGGCGGCTTTATCCAGCGACTGTTAGTCAATATGATGCCTAGCGAATCACTCAAGTATGAGGTCTGATATGAATGCTCCCGAGACACTGATTCTTTCCCGCGCCGTGGAACAGGTGGTGCAGGGCGTTCAGACATCCGATGGCGCAGGGGTGACGCTGACGCGTGTACTGACCGGAAAACTGCAACGCCGCCTCGATCCCTTCCTGATGCTGGATGCTTTCGGCAGCGACGATCCGGACGAATACATCGCCGGCTTCCCCGACCATCCGCACCGCGGTATCGAGACCATCACCTACATGCTGCACGGGCGCATGCGCCATCGCGACAGCGCTGGGCATGAAGGCCTGTTGCAGAACGGCGGTATGCAATGGATGGTCGCCGGGCGTGGTGCCATCCACTCCGAGATGCCGGAGCAGGAAGACGGCCTGATGGAAGGCTTTCAGCTCTGGCTCAACCTGCCCGCGCATAACAAGATGGCCGCGCCCTGGTACAAGGATTTTTCCGCGCACGAGATACCGGAGTACACCACGCCGCAAGGCGTGGCCGTGCGTGTGATCGCAGGCGAGAGCAACGGTGTGGCCGGTGCCATGACGCGCGAGGTCACCGAGCCGCTGTACCTCGATATTCATCTTCCTGCGGGAAAAAATTTTTCCACTGCCATTCCGGCTACGCACAATGCCTTCGTCTATGTCTATCGCGGTGCGGTGCAGGTCGGTGACACGCAGATCGGATCGCACCGCATGGGCATACTCGCCAATACGCCTGGTGCGGAGGGAGTTGCACTGGTCGGCACGGAAGATGCGCGCCTGATCCTGGTCGCGGGTAGGCCGCTCAACGAGCCCATCGTGCAATACGGGCCGTTCGTGATGAACACGCAGGAGGAGATACACCAGGCGCTGGATGATTACCGCAACGGGCGTTTCGCCTGAGAGCGAAAGGAGAGTGTGATGAAGAACACACTGCTGAGCGTTGCCTTGTTGCTGTCATTGGGCGTTGCACAAGCGGTTGAATACACGCAGGTGCTGACCGGGGAGAGCGAAGTGACCTTCGGTTACCGGCAGATGGGTGTGCCGCTGGAGGGCAGGTTCAACCAGTTCTCGGCGCAACTCCGTTTCGATCCGGTCAAGCCGGACATGGCGCAGGCGAAGATCGACATCGGGATCGCCAGCATAGACACCGGCTCCGATGAGGCCAATGCGGAAGTGGTCGGCAAGCCCTGGTTCAATACCCAGGCTTTTCCGGTCGCCAGTTTCGTCTCCAGCGGGCTCAAGGCGCTCGGCGGTGACCGCTACGAGGCCAGCGGCAAACTCAGTATCAAGGGCAGGACGCTGGACGTGAAGGTGCCGGTCACTTTCCGGCCTGCCGGCAGCAAAGGCCGGTTCGAGGGAGCTTTCAGCATCAATCGCCTGGACTACGCCATCGGAGAAGGCGCATGGAGCGATGTCGACACCGTCGCCAACGAGATACAGATCAGGTTCCGTCTCACTGTCACCGCAGCACCCAGCAGGAAATAACCCGTACCCACCACCAAGGAGAATGCCATGAAGAAGACCTTAGCCACATTAATTGCCGCTTGCTTGTCCGCCGCTGCGTATGCCGCGCCGGAAACCTACATGATCGAACCCTCGCACAGCATGCCGCGCTTCGAGTACAGCCACTTCGGCTATTCCGTCCAGTTGAGCCGCTTCGACAAGATCTCCGGCACCATCACGCTGGACCGCGCGAAGAAGACCGGCTCGGTCGACGTGACCATCGATGCGAAATCGGTGAATACCGGCTATGCCCTGTTCAACGAGCATATCCAGGCCGCCGACTTCTTCGATACCGAGAAGTTCCCTACCATCACCTACAAATCCAGCAAAGTGAAGTTCGATGGCGACAAGGTGGTCGCGGTGGAAGGCGAGCTCACCGCCAAGGGCATCACCAAGCCGGTCACGCTGACCGTGAACTCTTTCCTGTGCATGCCGCATCCGATGCTGAAGAAAGACGCATGCGGCGCTACGGCCACCGCGAAGATCAAGCGTTCAGACTTCGACATGGGCAAACACGCCCCCTATGTCGGCGATGAAGTGACGCTGACACTGCCGGTGGAAGCCATCAAGCAATGAACCTTCAGGCGGCAGGCCTCGCAGCGTGCCGCTGATCAACCTGAGGATATCGAATGACACCGATCTTGTTCGCGCCGGGCCATCTTGGCAGATTGCCACTGAAGAACCGCATCGTGATGGCGCCGATGACGCGCAGCCGTGCCATCGGCAATGTGCCGAACGAACTGATGGCACAGTATTACGGGCGCCGTGCCGAAGCCGGGCTCATCATCACCGAAGGTGTCTCGCCCTCGCCAAACGGGCTCGGCTATGCACGCATACCCGGTGTGTTTTCGGACGCGCAGATACAGGGCTGGCGGCAGGTGACCGAGGCCGTGCATGCCAAAGGCGGAAAGATATTCATCCAGCTGATGCATACCGGCCGTGTCAGCCATGCAGCCAACATGCCGGCCGGCAGCCGGATACTCGCGCCTTCCGCCATCGCCATGTCCGGCGAGATGTGGACCGACAGCCAGGGCATGCAGCCCTATCCGGTGCCGGCTGCGATGAACGAAGACGAGATCGTGGCAACCATCGCCGAATATGCGCAGGCGGCGAAGAACGCGGTCGCGGCGGGCTTCGATGGCGTCGAACTGCACGCCGCGAACGGTTATCTCATCGACCAGTTCCTCAACACGGCCAGCAACCAGCGCGATGACCGGTGGGGCGGCAGCGTGGAGAACCGCATCCGCTTTGCGGTGGAAGTGGCCCAGGCCTGTGCCGCCGCCATCGGCGCGGAACGCATCGGTATGCGCATCTCACCTTATGGCGTGTTCAACGACATGCGGCCGGATGCCAAGATGGATGCGTTGTATCTGCGTCTGGTCGAGGCGTTGAACGAGATCGGTCTGGTGTACATCCACATCGTCGACCACAGCTCGATGGGTGCGCCGCAGGTCAGCCCGGAATTAAAGGCGCAGATACGCGCCAACTTCAAGGGCAAGTACATCCTTTCCGGCGGCTACGATGCGGCGCGTGCCAATGCTGACCTGGATGCACAGAAGGGTGACCTCGTCGCTTTCGGAAGGCCCTTCATCTCCAATCCGGATCTGGTGAGCAAGCTGCAAAGCGGTGCGGCGCTGACGCCGCCTGACGCGAGCACGTTCTATACGCCGGGCGCAAAAGGCTATACCGACTACTGATGGATTACCTGCTCTACGGGACGTCGCACTGCCACTTGTGCGAGCAGGCGCGGGCCTTGCTCGCACAGCGCGGTGTCTCGGCGACCCATATCGATATCGCGGAGGACGATACGTTGCTCGAACGCTATGGTGTGCGCATCCCGGTGTTGTTCAGGACAGCGGACGGGGCCGAGCTGGACTGGCCGTTCGATACAGAGCAGATCGGGCGTTTCTGCGGCTGACGTTCAGCGCCACTTCGCGTCCAGCAGGCGGTCGCGTTTGTCCTGCGGGATGCGCTGTACGAAGGCGCAATCCGCGCGGTGCAGGGTGATGCCGAGGCGGGTGGTGTAGCCCACGATGTGGTCGGGTGATTCCGGCTTGCAGCATTTGGCCATGCGCACCGCCAGACCGCCCACCCCTTCGATCAGCACACCGTCGCTTTCGGAGCGCGGTGCGGGTTTCTGCGCGGCGGTCTTCTGCGGAGCGGGCTTGGCGGGCGCTTCCTGTTGCAAGGCCATGGCGATGCGCGCCGGTTTCAATTTGTCACGACCCAGCGCGGCGAGCAGGTCGTCCAGCTTGTTGTAGCGCAACTGCTGCGCCAGCTTCTCCTGATTGACGTCGTTCATGCCGAGGCGGTGCAGCTCGCGTTCCAGCAATGCGCGGCCCTGTGCGATGCTGTCATCCAGGTTCTGTTCGGCGAACCAGTGGCGCACCTTGGCGCGCGAGCGGGCACTCTTCAGGTAGCCCAGCTGCGGATTGGCCCAGTCGCGGCTGGGGCCGCCCTGTTTCGCAGTGAGAATCTCCACGCGCTGGCCGGTCTGCAACTTGTATTTGAGCGGTACGATGTTGCCGTCCACCTTGGCGCCGCGCGTGCGATGGCCGAGGTCGGTGTGCAGTACATAGGCGAAATCCACCGGTGTGGCGCCCTTGGGCAGGTCGATCACCTTGCCCTGCGGGGTCAGCACATAGACGCGGTCCTGCAACAGTTCGTTGCGGAACTGCTCGCGCAGTTCGCCGCTGTCGGCGAGCTCGGCCTTCCATGCCAGCACCTGGCGCAGCCAGGCGACTTTCTCGTCCAGGCCGCGCTCGCTGCCTTTGTTCTCCTTGTAGCGCCAGTGGGCGGCCACGCCCAGTTCCGAGTCGTGGTGCATCTGGCGCGTGCGGATCTGCACTTCCACCGGCAGGCGGCGCGGGCCGAGCACGGCGGTATGCAACGAGCGGTAACCGTTGGGTTTCGGCCGTGCGATGTAATCGTCGAACTCATTCTGGATCGGCAGCCACAGTTCATGCACGATGGAAAGGGCGGTATAGCACTGCTCCACATCTTCGACCAGGATGCGCACGGCGCGCACGTCATAGAGCTGGTCGAAGTCGAGCTGCTTGCGCCGCATCTTGTTGATGATGCTGTAGATGTGCTTGGGGCGTCCGCTCACTTCCGCCTGGATGTCGGCGTCGGCCAGCGCCTGCTGCAGCACCTCGATCACATCAGCGATGTAGCGTTCGCGGTCCACGCGCTTCTCGTCCAGTAGCTTGGCAATCTTCTTGTACAGCTCGGGTTCGAGGAAGCGCATCGACAGGTCTTCCATCTCCCATTTGATCTGCCACACGCCGAGGCGGTTGGCCAGCGGTGCAAAGATGTTCTGCGTTTCCAGCGCGATGCGGCGGCGCTGTTCCTCGTCAGCCTGCGCGAGGTTGCGCAGAGTCTGCGTGCGCTCGGCCAGTTTGATCAGCACCACGCGGATGTCTTCCACCATGGCCAGCAGCATCTTGCGCAGGCTCTCCACCTGCTGCGCGGCATCTTCATCGTTTGCCGCAAGCGTCTCGCTGAACTGGCGCACATGCTCCATCTTCGAGATGCCTTCGACCAATGCGGTGACGTTGCCGCCGAAGCGCTCGCGCAGGACGTCCTGCCAGCCGGGGAGCGCTTCCGGCACCGCATGCAGCACCGTGGCGGCGACGGTCTCGTGATCCATGTTGAGGCTGATCAGGATGGCGGCAGAGCCGAGCGCGTGCTGCAGCAGCGGCGTGCCGGTCAGGTCGCGCCGGTCGCGGTACAGCGGCGCGGCGAACGCGCAGGCACGGCGCACCAGGTCGGTCTCGGCGGGCGCGTAGACGTCGGCCAGCGCCGACATCCAGTGCCGGATATCGGTGTCGTCGTCGCCGGTGAGGGCGGGGAATTGATGGTGGACGGATACCATGCGCGGGGTTTCAGGGCGTGTAGATGGCGTCTCCCTTCAGTCCCTGCGGGTAGCCGGAGCCGTCCATGCGCAAG
>JBBIGX010000064.1:0-1476 GCA_037447315.1 Gallionellaceae bacterium
TCGCCATCGCATCCGGATCGATGCGGCGGCGGAACGCCTCGTGGATGGACTGCACCGTCACCTGCTCGACGTTGCGCTGGAAGTCATCAAGGTAAGTGAGCGGCAGGCCATAGAAGCCGATCACGCTCAGGTAGTCCAGTATCTTGCGATTGCTGTCGATGCGCAAAGGGAAACCACCGATGATGTTCTGCTTGGCAGCGCGCAATTCGTCCTGCGTCGGCCCTTTCTGCACGAAATCGCGCACGGTCTGGCGCACCACCTGCAAGGCCTCTTCCACCTGTTCTTTCTTGGTCTGCAGACCAATCTGGAACGCGCCCGGCTGCTGCATCGGCATGAAATAGCTGTACACGCTATACGCCATGCCGCGCTGTTCGCGCACCTCGTTCATCAAGCGCGACACGAAACCGCCACCGCCCAGGATGTAGTTGCCGACATACAGCGGGTAATAGTCTGGGTCGTCACGCGCCATACCCGGCGCGCCGATCAGGATGTGGCTCTGGCTGGCCGGATGCGGGATGCGGCGCTCGCTGTCCTCGATCCGTGTGGTCACCGGGGGCAGCACCGGCACAACAGCGCCTTGAGGCAGCTGGCCGGTCAATTGCTGCGCGATGAGCTCGGCCTGCTGGCGCGAGATGTCGCCCATCAGGGCCACCACGGCCCCGCGGGAAGCATAGTGCGTCTGGTAAAAAGCGAGCAGGTCCTCGCGCCGTATCTTTTCGATATCGGCCACTTCGGCTTGCCAGCCGTAGGGATGATCGCCGAACACCGCCTTGCCGAACGCCTTCTCCGACAGGAATTCCGGCTTGGTCTCGGCCTCGCGCAGGGAAGCGATCAAACGCGCCTTCTCCCGCGCCAGTACGGCAGGCGGGAACAGCGGCTGCTGCAACACACGCGCCAGGATTTCCAGCGCCGCGTCGCGCTCGGCGGCACTGCTCAAAGTGCGCAAGGTCACCGCCGAACGGTCCGCATCGAAACTGCTGGCGATGCGCGCGCCGACATCGGCCAGCTTGCGCGCAATGTCGTCCTCGCTCATCCCTTGCACCCCGAGATCGAGCAGGCCGTGGGTCAGCCCAGCCACGCCGAGCTTGTCGACCTCGTCATAGGCGCTGCCGGCCGGAAAATTGACTGCCACGTCCAGCATCGGCAGGTTGTGGTCTTCGACGAAATACACGCGAGCGCCGCTGGGGGCCTGCCAGTGCTGGATCTGCGGCGTGGCCTGCACGCCGCCGGCCATCACGCACAGCAACGCGAAAGAGAGCAGCCTAGTGCGCATGGGCAATCCCTCCCTGGCGAGGTTTGTCCGCAGCGAGTGGCTGTGGATCGAGCATGGCGACTGTCAGCTGGTCGTCGCGCAAGATGTCGCGCGCGACCGCCTGCACCTGCTCCGCCGTCACCGCCTGCAGCTTCTGCAGCATTACCGGCAGGTCGCGGTGCGACAGGCCGATGCTCTCCATCTGTCCGATCTGCATCGCCTGA
>JBBIGX010000064.1:1486-6382 GCA_037447315.1 Gallionellaceae bacterium
GCGAATCGAGCTTGTACACCTCGGCCGCCGTCACCTGGGCGCGCACCCGCCGCAACTCCTCCTCGCTCACGCCGTCGCGCACGATCTGCTGCAGCTGTTCGCGTATCGCCTGTTCCAGCATCTCCACCGTGGTCCCAGTCGCCGGGGTCGCCTCAATGGAGAACATGGTCGGCCCGCGCGAGGTGTTAGCGTAACCTACGCCAACGCTGGTCGCCACCTGCCGTTCGCGCACCAGTGCCCTGTTCAGGCGCGCCGAGTCGTTGCCGTCAAGCACGCCGGCCAGTACCGACAAGGCATAGGGCTGCCAGTCTTTATCCACATCGCGCAAAGTGGGCGCATGCCAGGCCATGACCAGATGCGGCAGTTCGGCCGGCGCCTTGACCACGATGCGCTTGACGCCCAGTTGCGCCGGCTCCTCATAGTTCTTGCGCGGCGGCAGCTTGGCGGGAGGAATACGGCCATAATACCTTTGCGCCAGCTTGAACACGTCCTTTGCATTGATGTCGCCCGCGATGACCAGCGTCGCGTTGTTCGGGGCATACCAGGTGCGATACCAATGGCGCGCATCGTCCGCCGTCATGTTCTTCAGGTCGTTCATCCAGCCGATGATGGGGTTGCGGTAAGGATGCTCCTGATAGGCGGTCGCCATCAGGCGCTCGTTGAGCAGAGCATGCGCATCGTCGTCGGTGCGCCAGCGTCGCTCCTCCATCACCACGCGCACCTCCTTGCCGAATTCGCCGTCACTCAGATCGAGGTTGTGCATGCGGTCGGCTTCCAGCTTCATCGCCAGTTCGAGCTGCGACTTGTGCAGCTGCTGAAAATAGGCGGTGTAGTCGTAGCTGGTGAAGGCGTTCTCGCGTCCACCCGCTGCCGCGATGCGGCGCGAGAACTCGCCGGCGGGCACCGCCTTCGTCCCCTTGAACATCATGTGCTCCAGCACATGGGCAACCCCGGTGATGCCGGTCTGCTCGTCCATGCTGCCTGCGTGATACCAGAGTTGCTGTACGATCACCGGCGCGCGCCGGTCTTCCTTGACGATGACTTTCAGCCCATTGGCCAGCGTCTGCTCGAAAACCTCCGCCTGTGCGCCCAAGGCAGCGATCAGCCCGAGGCAGAATGCATAAAATCTCATGTATCCCGTCCTGAAACGTTAAAATGCGCGCGCATTATGCGACATTCCACCAGACCTTTCCCAGCCCATGTTCAGTTTCCTGAAAAAACAGGCCGCTTCCGCTGATTCCCGCGACAACGGCTGGGTGCAACGCCTGCGTGCCGGTCTGGCGCGGACGGGTGGACAGCTCGCCGCCCTGCTGGTTCCCGGCGGTCGCATCGACGAAGACCTGTACGAGGAACTGGAGACGATTCTCATCACCAGCGACGTGGGCATGGACGCCACCGCCACCCTGCTGGCGGACGTGCGCAGGCAGGTGAAGGAACAGCACCTGACCGAGGCCGGCCAGCTCAAGGAAGCGCTGGCCCACGCGATGTTGAAGCTGCTGCAGCCGTTGGCCTGTCCTCTGGATACCGGCACGCACAGACCCTTCGTCATCATGCTGTGCGGCGTGAACGGCGCGGGCAAGACCACGTCCATCGGCAAATTGGCAAAATATTTCCAGAACCAGGGCAAATCGGTGCTGCTCGCGGCGGGCGACACTTTCCGCGCCGCCGCACGCGAACAGCTCATGGAATGGGGCAAGCGCAACGACGTGACCGTCATTGCCCAGCAGAGCGGTGACGCCGCCGCGGTGATCTACGACGCGGTGCAGGCGGCCACGGCGCGCGGTATCGACGTGGTACTGGCCGACACCGCAGGCCGCCTGACCACGCAGGCACACCTGATGGAAGAGATCAAGAAAGTGAAGCGCGTCATCGACAAGGCCATGCCGGGCGCGCCGCACGAGGTGCTGCTGGTGCTGGATGCGAACACCGGGCAGAACGCGCTGTCGCAGGTGAAAGCCTTCGGCGAAGCGCTGGACGTGTCGGGACTGGTGCTGACCAAGCTGGACGGCACCGCCAAGGGCGGCGTGATCGCCGCCATCGCCAAGGCGCATCCCATCCCGGTGCGCTTCATCGGCGTGGGCGAAGGGCTGGACGACCTGAAGCCTTTCGTCGCAGAAGAGTTCGTCGCCGCCCTGCTGGGTATCGGGCAATGATCCGTTTCAGCCAGGTCTGCAAACGCTACCCCGGCGGACACGAGGCCTTGCAGGATGTCAGCTTCGAGGTCGCCAAGGGCGAGATGGTCTATCTCACCGGCCATTCGGGTGCCGGCAAGAGCACCCTGCTCAAGCTGATTGCTGCCATCGAGCGCCCGACCAGCGGCAGCGTGCTGGTCGACGGTCACAACATCCGCGCCATCAAACGCGAAGCGATCCCCGCCTTGCGCCGCAACATCGGTCTGGTGTTCCAGGACCACAAATTGCTGTTTGACCGCAACGCCTTCGACAATGTGCTGTTGCCGCTGCAGATCGCCGGCTTCGACCATCGCGAAGCCGCCAGACGTGTGCGTGCCGCGCTGGACAAAGTCGGGCTGCTGCAGAGCGAGAAAGCCAACCCGATCGCATTGTCCGGTGGCGAGCAGCAGCGGCTGTGCATCGCGCGCGCCATCGTGAACCGCCCGGACATCCTGCTGGCCGACGAACCGACCGGCAATCTGGATGCCGAATATTCCAGCGAGATCATGAACATCTTCAAGTCGTTCCACCAGGCCGGCACGACCCTGCTCATCTCCACCCATGACCAGCACACCCTGCAAGAATTCCCGGCACGCATCCTGCGCCTGAAGCAGGGCCGCCTGCAGGAGACGTCGGCACATGAGGAACGGCCATGCTGACAAGGATGTTCGAACATCTGCGGGTCATGCGCGCCACGCTACGGCACCTGCTGTCGACACCCGGCAGTTCCTTGCTCAATCTGCTCATCATCGGCATCGCACTCAGTTTGCCGGTCGGTGCCTATGTACTGCTGAAGAGCGTGCAGCAACTCGCCGGACGCATGGTCGAAACCCCACAGATCAGCGTTTTCCTTGAAGGCGACCGGAGCGACGGTCAACTGCACGAGCTTCAGTCCCGGCTGGAGCGCCATGCCGGTATCGCACGCGTCGAGTTCGTCCCGCGCGATGCGGCGCTGAAACAATTGCAGGGGAATAGCGGTATCGCAGACATGATCGCCGATCTGCCGCAGAACCCGTTGCCGGACACGTTCATCGTCCACCCCAAGGCGACCGACAGCAGCACCATGGAATCCTTGCGCAAAGAACTACAGTCCTGGAAACAATTCGACCACGTGCAACTCGACTCGGACTGGGTACGTAAACTGGAGGCCCTGCTGGGTCTTGGCAGGCTGGCGACCGCCATCCTGGCCGCCCTGCTCAGCCTAGCGCTGGTCGCCATCACCTTCAACACCATCCGCCTGCAGATCCTGACCCGGCGCGAGGAGATCGAAGTGAGCAAACTGATCGGTGCCAGCGACAGCTTCATCCGCCGCCCCTTCCTGTATTTCGGCCTGATGCAGGGGCTCGCCGGCGGACTCATCGCCTGGCTGCTGGTCAGCGCCAGCCTGTGGCTGCTCAACGGCAGCCTGCAGGAACTGACCCGACTATATGCCAGCGATTTCCGGCTGCACGCCCTGTCGCTACCCGATAGCCTGGCCCTGCTCGCCTTCTCTGCCTATCTGGGATGGCTGGGCGCCTGGTTCTCCGTCTCCCAGCACCTTTGGCGCATCGAACCCCGCTGAACCATTATCTGCTTTGGCACTCTCAGGCATCGAGTGCTAGAATACACACAAAGGAGGAAAGACCATGAATGCAAGCATGAATCTGCCCATCCCTTCCGCCGTTGGCGGACTGGAAGGCTACGTGCAGGCCGTCAACCGCTTTCCTGTGCTGACGCAGGAGCAGGAATTGGCGCTGGCGACCCGCTTCCGCAAGGAGAACGATCTGGATGCGGCACGGCAACTGGTGTTGTCGCACCTGCGGGTGGTGGTCAGTGTGGCGCGCGGCTATGCCGGCTATGGCCTGCCGCAGGCCGACCTGATTCAGGAGGGCAACATCGGCCTGATGAAGGCGGTCAAACGCTACGATCCCGAGCGTGGCGTACGTCTGGTTTCGTTCGCACTGCACTGGATCCGCGCCGAGATCCACGAGTTCGTGATCCGCAACTGGCGCATGGTGAAGATCGCCACCACCAAGGCGCAGCGCAAGCTGTTCTTCAACCTGCGCAGCCTGAAACAGGGGCTGGAACCGCTCAAGCCGCAGCAGGTCACCGAGATTGCCCGGCAGTTGAATGTCAGCGAGCACGACGTGGTGGAGATGGAGGCGCGTTTCGCCGGTCACGAATTGGCGCTTGATCCGCTGTCCGGCGAGGAGGATGAAGCTTATGCGCCGGTGCAATACCTGGCCGATGACGAAGCGCATGAGCCTTCCGTCATCCTCGAAAGCTCGGAGCGCGAACGGCTGCAGACCGAAGGCCTGACACAGGCGCTGTCGGCACTGGACGATCGCAGCCGCCGCATCGTGGAGGCGCGCTGGCTGAAAGAGGATGGCGGCGCAACCCTGCATGAACTGGCCGCCGAGTTCGGCGTATCCGCCGAACGCATCCGCCAGATCGAGCAGAAAGCCTTCAGCAAGATGGGGACGTTGCTGGCACAAACCGGCACACCCGAATAAATAAAGCCGCAGCATCGCTGCGGCTTTTTTATTTGACGACCTTGAGCTGCGGCCGTCCGGTGGAAGGCGGCGACTCGGGGGGGGCCGGTGAGGCAGGAGGAGTCGACGGCCCTGCCTGAAACACCAGCCCCTGCCCCGTCTCCTTGGCGAATACCCCGATAACGGCGGCGACCGGAATCACCAGCTGATGCGCAACGCCGCCGAAACGTCCATTGCAGCTGATGTTCTCATTG
>JBBIGX010000065.1:0-6338 GCA_037447315.1 Gallionellaceae bacterium
TACTACGACGCCATCCCGTACTCGGACCTGATGGACTTCTTCTACGTCTGGCTGCGCCGGACGCTGCATGGGCTTTCGCCGGCCTTCCACGCGGCCTTCCGTGCGCCGCTGGCGCCGAAGTGGAGTCACGAGGCCAACGACGGCGAGCTGATCGACGACGCCTCGCGCTTTGGCGGCGACAAGGCGGCCTCCAAGCGCAACTACGAGTCGGGCATGGCGCGGGCGTTCCAGGCCTGCCATGCGGCGCTCACGCCCGAGGGGCGGCTCGTCATCGTCTTCGCCCACAAGCAGCCGGACGCCTGGGAGACCCTGGTCTCGGCCATCATCCAGGCCGGTTTCGTCGTTGACGGCTCCTGGCCGATCCAGACGGAGCGCGAAGCTCGCATGCGCGCGTACGCCTCTGCCGCCTTGTCCTCCTCCGTCTGGCTGGTCTGCAAGAAGCGCGACCCGCTCGCCCGCGCCGGATGGGACACCCAGGTGCTCAAGGAGATGGAGTCGAGCATCACGACCAAGCTGCGCGACTTCTGGGATGCCGGCATCCGCGGACCTGACTTCATCTGGGCCGCCACCGGGCCAGCATTGGAGTCCTACAGCCGCTACCCGGCGGTCAAAAAGGCGTCCGAGCCGGGCGCGCTGATGTCGGTCACCGACTTCCTGGGTCACGTGCGTCGCATCGTCGTGGACTTCGTCGTCGGTCGAGTGCTCTCGCACGGGCAAACCGAGCCCACGCCTGGCGACCACCCGCTGGACGACGTGACGACGTACTACCTGCTGCATCGCAACGACTTCGGTCTCAAGGAAGCACCGGCTGGCCCGTGCATCCTCTACGCCGTCTCGTGCGGGCTCTCGGAGCGCGAGCTGGCCGATCAATATGAGCTGCTGGCACGTAGCGGCGGCGCGGCTGAGGCCGAGGACGAAGAGACGTCGGGCGACGACGAGGACGGCGATGCCGAGGAGGCTTCGTCCTCGGGCGGTGGCGGCAAGTACAAGTTGAAGGACTGGCGCGCCCGCAAGCACCGCTCGCTGGGCATGGAGACGGCCAGCGGCCGCGCCATTCCGCTGATCGACCAGGTGCACAAGCTGATGCAGCTGTGGGTGGCTGGCGACGTCGTCAAGGTCAACGATTACCTCGACCGCCGCGCCCTGCGCCGCAGCCAAGTGTTCGCGCAGTTGATTCAGGCCTTGATCGAGAAGAGCCGCGCCGAGGGTTCGGCGGAAGAGTGCTCGATCCTGGAGCGGCTGCAGAACTATCTGCGCTCAGTCGGCAGCACCGCGCAGGCCCCGCTCGGGCTGGAATAAGGACAAGGAGAAGCAACGATGGCCAAGACCACCACCAAACCCTGGCACCAGGTCGTGCAGCTGCGCGACGACATCACGAATCAGGAGCTCTCGCAGAAGCAGTTCGCCGCGGACTTGTACGACGTCGTGATGGGCCGCAACCCGGGGGTCTATCACGACGCCAAGGAGTTCTTCGCGCTCACGTATCCCACGGTCAAGCTGCGCGATCTGGCCCGTGACGTCACCCACCGCCTGGCAGGCAAGTCCGAGAAGGCCGTCCGCCAGCTGCACATGACCTTCGGCGGCGGCAAGACGCACTCGCTGATCACGTTGGTGCATCTGGTGCGCGATCCCGCGAGCCTTCCCGACATCCCGGCGGTACAGCAGTTCAAGGCGCATTGCGCCCTCGAAGGCGGGTTGCCGAAGGCGCATGTGGCCTCCGTGGTATTCGACCGCTTGGATGCCGAGAAGGGCATGGAAGTGACGGCGCCCGATGGGAGCGTGGCGACGGTCAAGATGCCGTGGAGCGCGATTGCCTGGCAGCTGGTCGGCACTGCGGGCATGAAGTTGCTGAAGGATGACGGCACTGAACGCGCGACCCCGCCGGCCACCGGGGTGATGGAGGATCTGCTCAAGCTCGCGCGCAAGGATGGGGCCGGCGTGCTGATCCTGTTCGACGAGGTGCTGTGGTTCGTCCGTGTGATGGCAGATACCGATCCCGCGTGGATTGGCCGCATGCGTGAGTTCATGCACAGCCTGACCCAGGCCGTCGCCAAGGTGCCGCAATGCTGCCTGGTGGCCTCATTGCTGGCATCGGACCCCGGCAAGATGGACGAGCTCGGCAAACAGATCAGCAAGGAACTCTACGACGAGTTCAAGCGCGTGGCCGATGAAGGCATCCAGCCGGTTGAAAGCCAGGACGTGCCGGAGATTCTGCGGCGCCGGCTCTTGAAGCTCGAAAGCTACACCAATCGTTCTTCGTGGGGCGCGCAGGTGGTCGCGGCGCTGAACGGCATTCAGGCCATCGATGACTACACAGCCAAGAACCGCGCCGCGGAGGAAAAGCGCTATGGTGACGCCTATCCCTTTCACCCGGCACTGATCGAAACCCTCTACCAGAAGTGGACCCAGCTGGAAGGCTTTCAACAGACGCGCGGCATTCTCAAGACGCTCGCCTCTGCTTTGCGCGATGCGGTGAAGTGGGATCAGCAGCCGCTGATCGGCCCGCAGATCTTCCTGGTCGAACCGAACTCGGACGGCTTGAGCATAGCTGCACGCGAGTTGGCCAACGTGGCGCAGCTGGAACAGTACGAAGGTCGCCGGCAGAACTGGACGGCCATCCTGGAGGCCGAACTGGCCCATGCGCGCAAGGCACAGGACGGTCTGCTTGGTGTCCAGCACCGTGAGATCGAGCAAGCGGTGATGGCAACGTTCCTCCACTCGCAGCCCATTGGTCAGCGCGCGACCACGCGCGAACTGAAGGTACTGATTGGCGTGGGATCGCCGGACCGCATCGAGTTGGACAAGGGGCTCGCGCGTTGGTCGGACGCCTCTTGGTATCTCGATGACACGTTCACCGGCGACCGTGAAGGTGGACTGCCCAAGGTATGGCGCTTGGGCTCGAAGCCAAATCTGAAGCAGATGCATCACGACGCGCGCCAGAACGTGAGCTCGACGGCCGTGGAAGAAGTTCTGGAGGCCGAAATCGCCAAGGCCAAACAGCTCACCGAAGGCGCTCGTACGCTGGGGGCTAAGGTCCACGTGCTGCCGGCGCGTCCTGCCGACATCGAGGACGACGAGGACTTCCACTACGCCGTGCTCGGCCCCAAGGCTGCGTGCAATGGCAAGCCGAGCGCCGAGGCCAGGCGCTTCATCGACGAGACCACTGGCCCCGACAAGCCGCGGGCACTCAACCGGAATGCCGTCGTGCTGGCCGTGCCTTCCAAGGAGGGCATCGAGGTGGCACGCGAGAAGGTGCGTGACCTGCTGGGCTGGGAGAAGGTGCGCGAGATGCTCAAGGAGCGCAGCGACATCGACATGGCTGCGACGACGCGCCTTGAGGGCAACATTCGCGCGGCGCGCGGCGAGATGGTGTCGCAGATCGTGATGGCGTACTGCATCGCCGTCACAGTGAACGACTCCAACGACGTGGCGGCCTACCGGATCAATGTGGACAACGAACCGCTGTTCGCCAAGATGGTCGCCGACAAGCGGCTGCGCATCGAGAGCACGGCGGTGAATGCCGAGGCGCTGCTGCCCGGTGGCCCGTTCGATCTGTGGGCAGCGGGCGACAAGGCGCGCTTCGTGAAGGACTTGGTCGGCGCGTTTGCCGCTACCGCCAGGCTGCCGAAGATGCTCAACCGTTCGGCGATTCTGGAAACCCTGCTGCAGGGGTGCGAAGCGGGCGACTTCGTGCTGCGCGTGACGCGGGCCGACAAATCGACGCGCACGTTCTGGATGTCCCGTCCAGATGACAGCGCCCTTAACGACCCGAGCCTCGAAGTGGTGCTGTCCGATGCCGCTGTATTGTCCGAGCTGGATCCGCAACTGCTGGCCCCCAACAAGCTGCCGGGCCTGTGGGACAAGGAACCTGTGACCCTGGCCGACCTTTCGGCGTACTTCTCCGGCAAGCATTTCGTCGAGGTCGACAAGGGCGGCTACACCGAGAACCTGCTGATTCCCGAGGCCACACCGCAGGCGATCACCGACGCAGTGGCGGCCGCCGTCAAGAGCGGCCGCGTCTGGTTGGTGAACGGGACGGTGAGCGTGCTGGCCGAAGACGTGCCCGCGGGATTCGTGAACGACACGGCACAGCTGTTCGCGCCGCCGCTTCCGCTCGCCGGCGTTGATGTGTTGCCGGCGCAGCTGCCTACGGCTTGGCAGGGCGACGCGACCAATGCTCATCTCATCCATGCGGCCCTTTCGTCCAAGGCGGGGAAAGTGCTGCCCTGGACGCGGGTTGTCAGCGCCCTCGATGAGGCCTTCCGGCTGGGCCTGATCGAACGGACCCTCGACTCGGGTGCTTGGCCGTGCGACCTTGGCGGCGCAGCGGCAGTCAAGATCGTGACCCGCAAGAGCGAGGCCAAGGAGCCGCCTTCGCCCAAGCACTACGGATCGAAGGCGGCCAGCGCGGATCTCCAGACGCACGAGGTCCAGGACCTTGCCGACCACATCGACGCGCTGCGCGAGGCCACTGCGGGCTATTCGCTGCGCATCCGGGTGACGGTCGAGATCGGTGACGGCAGTCAGGTCGATCAGACGGTCGTTGACAAGGTGAACGCCGTGCTGGCGCAGGTCAAGGCGGGCTGGAAGGCTGAGTGATCGGTCGGCACTAACAGACAGACATGCGCTTCATCGCCGGCCCCCTCAACAAGCAGCTACTTCAGAACTTCCTCGCCGAGGTCATCGAGCCCTGTACGCGCGTTCGGGCGGCGGTTGCATACGCCAACCGCGACAACCTGCAGTTGTTCGAGGCTTGCGCAAAGCACCTGAAACCACTGGAGTTCTTCGGCCGGTATGACTACACCGTGGCCGTCGATCCGGCGGTACTGAAGTGGTTTCTCGACAAAGCCAGCCCGAACTTCGACTGCAAGTTGGTACCCGACATCCTGCATGCGAAGGTCATCTGGTGGGTGGATGCCGGCGCGTACATCGGGTCGGCCAATCTGTCGGACCGAGCATGGATCTCGAACATCGAGGCCGGTACGTTCCTGTCGCATGACGAGCTTGTCGAGACAGGCATGGAGCGGGAGCTCCTGCATTTCTTCGAGGAAGTGGATGACCGCGCCCGGCCGCTGACCAAGGAGATCTACCAAGAGCAGCTTCGTCTTGCGGATCGCCGCTCAGACCTTGCGAAGCGCGACTATGGGTTGGAGCAGCAGTTCGACAAGGACCGACTGCTGCCGAAGAACCAGGGCTTGGTGTTCGTCGACACGAAGCGGTCGTCCGAGAAGCGCTTTCACAAGTTCGAGCAGGACTGGAACGACACGCTGCAGGTGATGCGTGCTATCGCCGCCAGGGTCTCCGCGCCGGGTGCCAAGCCGGGCTGGATCGACGCATCGGTGGCCCCTGGCGTTCATGCCGACCAGTTCCTGCATGCCTACTACTACAAGCAGGTCAAGGACGGAAACCGCCACCCCTACGAGGAGTTTTTCGCCAGGAACTCCAAGAACCCGGAGGTGGCCTTGCGGGATGCATTGGATTGGTGGCATGCCGCCGACTTCGATCACTCCTTCGAGGAGCGCACGATCTACGAGTGGTCGCCGCGACTGCACGATCTATTGGCGCGCGACCGCATTCTGAAGCTGAGCGAGGAGGAGTTCGTCGATGCCATCTCGCGCGTGCATGCGATCCGAGACCATGCCATCAAGCAAGAGAACGAGCATCTGGGCCTGCCCGACAGCCCGCAGGCAGGCGACGACAAGGTTCAGAAGTTCGGCGAATGGCTCTGGCGGCAGCGGTCACGCGACGGCAAGACCGTGCTCGAGCTGTTGAACTATGTTGTCTGGGGCAACGGAAGCGTCGCGGCCCGACTCTGTAACGCGATCCGCAGCGACCAGTGGGCAATCCCTCACATCGGCCTGAGCACCCTTGGAGAGGTTGTCGGCTGGGCCCGCCCTGACGAGTTCCCACCGCGGAACATGCGCACCAGCAAGGGGCTGCGGGCGCTGGGCTACAACGTCAGGATTGGCGTGTGAGGTCGGTGGCGACGAGCATGACTTCGGCGTCGCGCCGGGCGACCAGGCCAGGAAGCACCTTTCCGCCACCGTAGACCCACCGGCGCAGTTCGGTGGCAGCGCCTGACCAGTCGCGCTGATTGATCCGCCGCCGCAGCGTCGAGGTCTGCAACCGCCCCGCCCCGAGGTTGAACGTGAAATCCACGATGGCTGCGAGCCGACCCTCGGGTTCGGTGGCTAGCACCGGGCAGTAGCGCAACGTGGCTGCGAGCGCTGCCTTCAAGTCCTGGGCGAGATAGGCCTCGGCCTCGGCCTCCGTGATCGGCGGGTGCTTGGGGTCACAGAGATGCCCGTAGCCGATCGTCCAGTAGCCAGCCGGGCAGA
>JBBIGX010000066.1:0-6245 GCA_037447315.1 Gallionellaceae bacterium
GTTCCCGCATCACCTGGCTCTAAGGCGGTCGGCAGCGTGACATTTACCTATGCGAATTCCGACATTGTTTACGAGCTCACCATTACGGTGGGAAGCGAAGTGGTTTATCACGCTGTGCTAAACAAAAAAATAAAGCCTAGCAAACTGGATGACCTGCTAGATGGCCACTCGTCGGCGAACTATGTTCTCAGCCAGGATTACGGCAACCCTTACACGGTCAAGATCACGGCCAAGAATGTGGGCGCGGCCTATAACCTGCCGGTCACAGTCAGCATCACAACATCCGGCTCCGCCCCGGGCTATACGGCGAGCGGCATGAGTGGCGGCAGCGATCCAGTTACCGGGACGCCCGCGACCGGCTGGGCGGATTTTGCACCTGCGTTGAGTGCAACCACTTTCGTCGGCGGCAGTGATGCACTGGGCATGGTGCGCGTCAGCCAGAACTGTCAGTCGCAATCGCACATTCACCAGTATGACGATAAATATGACCGCACCGGGGTGGATATGCTGAACCCGAGTGCGCCCACGCACCGCCTGTCAAATGCTGTTCCTTCAACAACCACGGACTACAAGGTGCTGGTGCATAACCAGTATCTCAATCCGGCAGTCAAATTGCATATCGGCGATCCGAGCTATGAACCCAGCGTGGACTTCGGCTACATAAGAATCAAAGACTATCAGACCAGTGCCACGCTGGATGTGACGACCTTGCCGACCTATCGCGGCAATACCAAAGACAACGGCACCATCGGCAGCTTGGTGAGCAAGATGCGGGTGGATGCACTGACCGCCAAGGACTGGTGGGGGATTGGTGATGTACGCGCAGGGCTGCATCCGTCCCAGACAGGTTGTGTGAAAAAGAGCGCAGGCACGACGGATGGCAATATGTATCAGCCGGTGATTCCGCCGCCGAACGGCGTGGATGGGCCGGGTGTGAATGGCTGGAATGCAGGCACGGTGTCTTTGACCGCCTCCGGTGCCCGACATAATGGCGCATTGACCATACAGATCATCAAGGCCACGACTCCCAATTCTGCGATCGAGCAGAATGTGCCCGGTCGTCCGGAATATGGCTGGCGCGTCAAGAGCGGTGACTACGAGACTTATGTGCTCGCTGAATACACGACATTCTGGCACCATCCGAACAATGGTTGCTATGGTGATGCTGGTTGGGTGAAGGCTCCCGGAGAAGACAATGGCAGCAGCACTGCCATTGCGCCCGCGGCCGGTTCCACCGATCCCAAGCTGGGAGACCTCTCTGGTAGCGCCGGCGGTACGGTGACCAGTGTGACGCGTACTGTCGTAGGGAATGTAGTGACCATCACAATCGCTTACAGCACAGGTGTCACGGCGACCATCACGCGGACATATAACGCTGACAATACCGTGACCATCGTGACGCGGGATGCGGATTGTGTATCCGCTGGTGCGGGTTGTGCCGGAATAACGGAAGTGGTGCAGCAATCTTCCGGAACCATATTGACCGGGGGCGACGAGCGCGGCCTTCAAGTGCGCACGGGACGGGTATCCTGGCATGAACTGATTGCTGAATAAGGGGGTGCTATGCGAATGAACAAGGGTTTCAGCCTGGTGGAATTGATGGTGGCGCTGGTCATTATCGGCATCCTCACCGTGATCGCTGTGCCAAGTTATAGTAGTTATCTGGTGAAAAGCTCGCGCGCTGCGGCGCAGAAGGAACTGCTGGAGCTGGCCAGCCTGCAAGAAAAGATCTACCTCAATTCCAGTGCTTATACGCCCAACATGACGACGGCCTACAATGGCACAGCCACAGGCGGCCTGGGCAAAACCACCGGGCAGACAGATGACGGGCGATACAGCCTGGCATTCAACGGGACGCCGGATCAGACATTTGAGATACGTGCCGTGCCCGTAGCGGGGTCTGCCCAGGAGGGGGATGGATGTTTGCTCATCATGGAGAACGGGGTGCGCCAATGGCATGAGAATGACGACACATGCAGCTCGGCCTCTCCCAAGACTTGGTAAGTAATTCTTTCATTTTTCTGGCAGCGGGCTTGCCCGCTGTTTCTTTTTGGCAGTTATGAAGCATGACAGGCTGATCATCGGCGCCGGTGCGGTGGGGCTAGCGACAGCGCTCGCCCTGCTGCAGGCGGGAGCGGCGGTCACCGTGCTGGAGCGTGGCGAGGTCGGCCAGGAAGCTTCTTGGGCCGGCGGCGGCATCATATCTCCGCTGTGTCCGTGGGATTACCCGGACGAGGTCACCCGGCTGGCGCTGCTTGGGATGGCGCGTTTCGAGGCGTTCACCACCGAACTGCGGGCCGCCACTGGGGTGGATCCCGAATACCGGCGCAGCGGCATGCTGGTGTTGCCGCCATTTGATGCTGGCAAGGCGCGTGACTGGTGCGAGGTGCACGGCATGCCTTATGAGACGCGCGGCGATGCGCTGTTCCTGCCTGATGTCGCGCAGGTGCGCAATCCGCGCCTGTTGCGGGCGATGCGCCAACGGGTGCTGCAACTCGGCGGGCGCATCGTCGAGCAGTGCGAGGTGCAGGCGGTGGCGGCGCAGGACGGGTGGGTGCGCGCGGTGCAGACCCGTCAGGGGGAGTTCGAAGCTGATGGCTATGTGCTGACGGCGGGGGCGTGGAGCAAGGCCTTGCTGGGCGAGCTGGCGCAGCAGCTGGAGATCAAGCCGATACGCGGCCAGATGCTGTTGTTCAAGTTCGACACGCCGCCGTTGTCGCATATTCTGTTGCAGCGCGACCTGTATTTCATTCCGCGCGCGGATGGCCACCTGCTGGTGGGCAGCACGCTGGAAGATGTGGGCTTCGACAAGTCCACCACCGAAGAGGCGCGCGCGTCGCTGTTGCAGCGCGCCATCGCCCTGTTGCCGGCGCTGCAGGGCAAGGCCATCGAACGCCACTGGGCCGGACTGCGCCCCGGTTCGCCGGGCAATATCCCCACCATCGACCGTCATCCTGCATTGGGAAACCTCTACATCAACGGCGGCCATTTCCGCTATGGCGTGACCATGGCCCCCGCCTGCGCGGAAGTGTTGCTCAACATGATGAGCGGCAGGCCGCAGCCGTTCGATATCGCGCCCTATCGCTGGCGGTAGCCGCGTCTCTTCCGTATAATCCGCGCCGTTGTTGCTGGTGTAGCTCAGTCGGTAGAGCAACTGATTCGTAATCAGTAGGTCGTCCGTTCGATTCGGATCACCAGCACCATTCCCATCGGCAGGCGCTGGCCCGCGCCCAAGGAGCGCACATGGTTTCGCCGCAAGACATCAAGCGCATACTGTTCTCCCGCAAGTTCCTTCTCATCTTCATCGCCGTCCTTCTGCTGTCCGGATTGTCTGCCTGGCTGTCGCGCAGCAAACCGGTCCCGGTCGTGTTGCATAAGGTGGAACGCGGCATTGTCGAAGCCTCGGTCAGCAACACCCGCGCTGGCACGGTGAATGCCTGCCGCCGTGCCAAGATGTCGCCTTCCGCTGGCGGGCAGATCGCCCGTCTGGCAGTGAAGAAAGGGCAGCGCGTGAAAGCGGGTCAGGTGCTGCTCGAGCTGTGGGACAACGACCTGCATGCCCAGGAGGCCCTGGCGCAGGAGCAGCTCAAGGTCTCTTTGACGCGCACCCAGGAGTTCTGCACGCTCGCTGATGCAGCGCAGCGCGACGCCTCACGTTCACAGGAATTGCGCGACCAGGGATTCATCTCGGCGCAGCAGCTTGATCGCGCGCTCACCGAGGCGCAGGCGAAGGCGGCTGCCTGTGCTTCCGCCAACGGCGATGTGGAGCAGGCGCGTTCCCGTATCAAGCTGGCGCGTGCGGCGCTGGAACGCATGGTGCTGCGCGCGCCGTTCGACGGTATCGTCGCCGACATCAGCGGCGAACTGGGCGAATATGCCACGCCATCGCCGCCCGGCATCCTGACCCTGCCGGCCATCGACCTGATCGATGACAGCTGCATGTATGTCAGCGCGCCCATCGACGAGGTGGACGCGGCCAAACTGAAAGTCGGACAGATCAGTCGCATCACGCTGGATGCCATCAAGGGGCGCAGCTTCCCGGGCAAGGTGCGGCGCATCGCCCCCTATGTGCTCGATCTGGAGAAGCAGGCGCGCACGGTGGAGGTGGAAGTGGAGTTCGACAAGGTCAATGAGAAGGACAGCCTGCTCGTCGGTTACAGCGCCGATGTCGAGATCATCCACGATGCGCGGCAGCGTGTGCTGCGCATCCCGACGCAGGCCCTGCTCGAAGGCAACCGCGTGCTGTTGTATGGCGCAAAGGGGATGCTGGAGGAGCGCAAACTGGAGATCGGCCTGTCTAATTGGGAGTTCGTCGAGGTCACGTCCGGCTTGTCCGAGGGCGACCGCATCGTGACCTCGCTCGACCGCCCGGGTGTGAAGGCCGGTGTGCGCGTGGAGCCGGAAGCCGCGCCTGCCGCAAAATGATTGCGCTGCAGAACGTCTGCCGCACCTTCATCGTCGGCGACCAGCAGGTCGCCGCACTGCGCGATATCAACCTTCGCTTCGACGCGGGAGAGTACATCTCCATCATGGGGCCTTCCGGTTCGGGCAAATCCACCCTGCTCAACATGCTCGGCCTGCTCGACCGGCCGACGTCCGGCACCTACCTGCTCGACGGCGGCAACGTCACCGACCTGAACGATGAGCAGCAGGCGCGTGTGCGCCGCGAGAAGATCGGTTTCGTGTTCCAGTCCTTCCATTTGGTGCCGCGTCTGACGGCCGCGCAGAACATCGAGCTGCCGATGGTTCTTGCTGGCATCCCCGCCGGGGAGCGCCAGGCGCGCGTGCGTGCTCTGATGCAAAGCTACGGATTGTCGCAGCGCGCCGACCACAAGCCCGATCAGCTTTCCGGCGGCCAGCGCCAGCGCGTCGCCATTGCCCGCGCCACGGTGATGAATCCCACTGTATTGCTGGCCGACGAACCCACCGGCAACCTCGACCGCGCCACCGGCCAGGAGGTGCTGAAATTGCTGGAAGGCTTGCTGGAACAGGGCATCACCCTGGTGCTGGTGACGCACGATGCCGAGATCGGCGCGCGCGCCCCCAGGCAGATCCACATGCTGGACGGGCGCATCCTTTCCGACGAGAAACAGGTGGAATGAAACTCGCCGACACCCTGCAGTTCGCTTCCGGCAGCCTGCGCGGCAGCCCGACACGCACGGTGCTGATGATGCTGGCAATGTCCATCGGTGTCGCGGCCGTGGTGATACTCACCGCGCTGGGCGAGGGCGCGCGCCGTTACGTGGTGGACCAGTTCGCCTCGCTCGGTACCAATCTGGTCATCGTCCTGCCGGGGCGCACCGAGACGGCCGGCGTGGGTCCCGGGTTGATGTCCGGTCAGACGCCGCGCGAGATCACACTGGAAGATGCACAGGCTTTGTTGCGCAGCCCGGCCATCAAGCGCATCGCACCTCTCACCATCGGATCCGCCACGCTGTCGCGCGGTGCGCTCAACCGCGAGGTAGTGGTCGCGGGTTCCACGTCGGACATGCTGGATATCCGCCATATGGGCATGGCGGTCGGGCGCTTCCTGCCGCGCAGCGACATCTTCGATACCTCCTCGGTGTGTGTGCTGGGCAGCCAGATGAAGCGCGAACTGTTCGGTAATGAACAGGCGGTGGGGCAGTGGGTGCGGCTGGGCGACCGTCGCTTCCGCGTGATCGGTGTGCTGGCCGCGCAGGGAGAATCGATGGGCATGCGCACCGACGAGCTGGTGATCATCCCGGTCGGGGCGGCGCATCAGCTGTTCAATACCTCCGGCCTGTTCCGCGTGCTGATCGAGGCGAAGAACCGAGATGCCATTGAGGCGGCGGTGCGTGAGGCGGAGGCCATAATGGTCGAACGCCACAGCGGCGAACGCGACGTCACCGTGATCACCCAGGATGCGGTGCTGCAGACCTTCGACCGCATCCTTGGCGCGCTGACCATGGCGGTCGGCGGTATCGCGGCCATCAGCCTGGCGGTGGCGGGCGTGCTCATCATGAATGTGATGCTGATCGCCGTGGCGCAGCGCATCAAGGAGATCGGCCTGCTCAAGGCGCTGGGGGCCCCCGGCAGGCAGATCCGCCACCTGTTCTTCGCCGAGGCGGCGTTGCTGTCCGGCATCGGCAGCGTGGCCGGGCTGGTGCTGGGCTACCTCGGCAGTTTCATCATCGGGCTGGTGTATCCCAGTCTGCCGGTATCGCCGCCCTGGTGGGCGGTGATCGCTGCCTGCGCCACGGCGCTGGGCACCGGCATTCTGTTCA
>JBBIGX010000067.1:0-6099 GCA_037447315.1 Gallionellaceae bacterium
CCTCGAAACGCACCTTACGATTGGGCACGTAGTAGCGATAGCGCTTGCCATTCGGCTTCTTGGTGAAGGCCGGCTGATACTTCTCGCCATCGGCGGTGTAGAACAAGCCCAGCAGCAAGGCTTCCGGCTGGCGGCGCTGCCAGGTTTCCGAGGTACGCTGACGATTGTTCTGTGCGAGGATGGCGTGGGCGGCGTCCCATAATTCCTGATCGATGATCGCGGTGTGCGTGCCAAGGTGGAACTGCCCCTTGTG
This sequence comes from Gallionellaceae bacterium, assembly GCA_037447315.1. Lineage (GTDB taxonomy): Bacteria > Pseudomonadota > Gammaproteobacteria > Burkholderiales > Gallionellaceae > Sideroxyarcus. The sequence goes on from JBBIGX010000067.1 coordinate 254, forward strand.
AGGAATCTCACCCCGGTAGACGCGGTTGTGCAGCAGCTTGTAGAGCATCTGCTTGCTGAAGGGTTTGCCCTGCTTGTTCGTTTTGCCATCGGCGGCCAGTTGCCGCACCAGATCGGTGGTCGATCGGCAAGCCACGAAATCGGTGAAGATGCGCTTGACCAAGTCGGCCTCAAGATCGACCACGACCAGCCGCCGATCCTCGACCCGGTAGCCGAGTGGTGGATGACCGCCCATCCACATTCCCTTGGCCTTGCTGGCGGCAATCTTGTCGCGGATGCGCTCGCCGGTCACCTCCCGTTCGAACTGGGCGAAGGAGAGCAGGACGTTCAGCATCAGCCGCCCCATCGGGGTGGTGGTGTTGAACTGCTGGGTGACCGAGACGAAGGACACCTCGTTGCGCTCGAACACCTCGACCATCTTGGAGAAGTCGGCCAGACTCCGGGTCAGGCGGTCGATCTTGTAGACCACCACGATGTCGATTCTCCCTGTCTCGATGTCGGCGAGCAGGCGTTTCAAGGCCGGCCGCTCCATATTGCCGCCGGAGAAACCGGGATCGTCGTAGTCGTCGGAGACGGGAATCCAGCCCTCGGTGCGCTGGCTGACGATGTACGCCAGCCCCGCATCTTTCTGCGCATCGAGGGAATTGAAGGACTGGTCGAGGCGCTCGTCACTGGAGACTCGGCAATAGACGGCGCAGCGTTTCGGGGCGACCAGATTCATTTCCGGCCTCCCTTCACACCGAAGAAGGCCGGCCCCGACCAATGCGTGCCGGTGATCGCCCGTGCCGCCGCCGACAGGCTTTTGTAGCGTTGGCCATTCAGTTCGTAGAAGCCATCGGGCAGGACGGTGACACGGTATTCGCGGCGATCCCATTCGCGGATCAATGTAGTGCCGGGCATCATCCGTACCTCGGGGCCCCGCCCGACCTTGATCCTGGAATGCTGCTCGCCGCAATCGGCCAGATGCGCCTTGACCGCCGGCGGCAATCCGCCGAGGGCGATCTCCTGCAGGCGGTACGCCAATCGTGCTTCGAGGTAGCGCCGATTGACCCGCGATGGCCGGCGCGGGAAGTGCTCGTCCCACAACGCCCACAGGCGATCCTGCGGGAGTTGGGGCAGCGCCGCCAGTTGTGCGGCAAGGGTGGAATTTTTGCTCATCGTAAACTCCTGGTGTTGAGGGAGTTGTATGAAGGCGCTGTGCCGGGCAGAAGCCAAGTCAAACCGCGCTCGGTTCGGGATCATCGGCCTGCCCTGTCGCCACATCGAAGCACTCGCCCAGCAAGGTCTGTTTGCGCCCGGTACGCTTGTCCCGCACGCCCAGGATGTAGACCTCGCCGTTCCATACGCCGCAAGCCACGTCGGTATCGTCGGCATCCATCGGCAGCAGCCAGCCGGTGACGCCCTCCGGCAAGGCCAGCAAGTCCTCCGGCCGCTGGATCGGCCAGCGCATCGCTGCCTGATACCGGTCGGCGAACCGCAAGACCTCGGGCGGGACGTCCGGAAAGTTCTCCTGGCTGAGGATGGGAATCCAGGCCAGCAACTGCCCGCTGGTCAGCCACTGCTGCACGCGCTGCTCGACTTCCGGGTTGTAGTGGGCCAGCCGCTCGATGGGCAGGGGGGCGGTGGTCGTGCTGTTGATCGTCGTGGTGTTCATGTCATCTCCTTGATGGGTGGTAACCAGGGTGGTAACCCCATGGCCCCTAATAATCTCTTTTAAACAACAAGTTACCTCCATGCCGGGGGCGGATTGGGTGGTAACTGGTAACCTCATTTCGCGGCCTGTCGCTGGCGGGTCAGCGCGCTCGCGCCCCCCGCATGGCTTTCTGGCGAGGAAGGACCCGTCGAATCATCTGGCGCTGCAGCTTGTTGAACTGTTTCATCTGCTGCTTGGCCGACTTGCGCACGATGCGGGTCAGGCGGATGCCGGCGACGATCAGCCGCCACTGCCACGGGATGGGACGGGCGACGCGCCGGGGCCGGAGAACGGGCGTCGACGCCGCGCGCTGCACGACCGGCCCGCCGTCCCAGTCGTCGACCTTGACCGTCACCATCGTCACGGCAGGCTCGATGGCGGGGGAAGGCCGGTGTATTGGCATTGGTGGCAACATCTCGGCCAGCAACTGTTCTCGCTGTGCCGACGGCATCTGCCGCAGGACCGTTTCCGCCTGCTTCATCTGCTGCTTGGCCAGGGCAAACGGATCGGTTGCATCGAATCGGGTGGAAGGAACTTCCATCGCCATCCCCCTCACGCCACATCCACGCGCACCACGGCCGCCATCTCGCTGTGGGAATCGAGATGCTTCTTCGGCGGATTGGGATCGGGGGCATACACGCGGCGCTCATCGTTCTTGCCTTTCGGGTGATAGACCTTGAGCCCCCAGGCATCGAAGCCGACCGCGCGCAGGGCGTTATCCAGCGCCGTCGCGTACTCGCTGTCGTGCTGGTTGAACTGGTCGTTCAGATCGCGCAACTCTTCAAAGGTCAGTCCCTCGATCAGGGTGGGCAGTAATTCCCCTTCACGACGTCGCCCGATCAGTTCGTGCTCGTAGGGGGTACGGTAGTCGCCGGTCACACTGTAGTGGTAAAGACGTACCCGGTTCAGCAGCACCGATTCCACGCTCTGCATCTCGCGCCAGGCCTGCACGAAGGTCTTGGCGGCTTCCAGCATCCGCTGCGCGCTCGGGCGGAAGATGCGGCGGATTTCATCGTCGATCCGGGATTCATCCAGACCGGCCACCATCTGCGCCGCCAGCTCGTTGATGTACTGCTCCAGTGCCTTGACGCGGGTGGGTGCTTCCAGCACCTGCTGTGTGGCTTTGGCGCGAGCCTCCTGTTCCTGCGCCAGTTCCTGCTGGTGCTCCTGATCGAACTTGGCCAGTGCTTCCGTATCGCCCAAGCCCACCAGCACCTCGCGCTGGATGGTGAGCGACATCTCCGGCTCGGCCGGTTTGTCCCAGCCGTTCTTGATGCGATTGGCGGCAACCAGTGCGGCAATGGCCTGGTCGTACTGGGCATTCTGCTGGCGCAGCCGCTTGAACATTTCGGTGACGGCGCTGACGTCCCCGATGTCGTTCAGGGGCGATGCGCCCTTGGCAGATTTTGAAGTAGTCGTTGCTGCGGTTTTCTTGGTGAAGGGATTGACGTTCATTGGTGATCTCCAGAGGGGTTGCCGCCCACGGAAAGGTGGGAAACGCCGGGCGGCGTGGCGTTGGAATAACGAATCGGGGCGATGCGCCATAGGGCACCCTCCCGGCTATGGCCGAGATGGCTGATCTCAATGCCCTTGGCGCGGTAGGCCGGGGCGATGCGGCGCAACTGGTCTGCCAGCCCCTTCGGTGCCTTCGGCCAGGTGCTGCGATCCGGGATGATCTGGCTGTTGAGCAGGTCGTAGAGCTGGCCGGCGGTGCCCTGCCAGTTCCACGGCGAGATGCGCTCCTCGAAATATTTGTCGAGCACCTGCGCGACGGCATTGCTCTCCAGGGCGCGGTCGATGCCGGCACGCACCAGTTCCGCGTACTGGCGCTGGAACTCGCCGGGCTGGAAGCCCAGCGCACGGGCCACGGCTTCGCCCAGACGCTCGTAGTCGGCCATGCGCTGCTTGTGGGCGAGCACGACCTTCGGCAGGATGCGCAGCGCATCGGCGAAGAGATCGAGCAGTGCGCCGAACACGAGAGGCCGATCCCGCTCCCAGGCCGCCGAGGTATCGGCATCGTCTTTCCTGGCCTCGGGTGGGATGGTCGGCATATCGACGTGGATCACCCGGTCGATCAGGTCGGGACGGGTGGCGACCACGGCGATGCCGTTGATCACCACCGGTCGTTTGGTCTCCAGGATGTGCTCTTCACCATTGGTATAGAGCTGACGCGCGGCGAAACCGCCGCCCGTACTCAAGGTGCAGAAGGCGTCCTGCTGCTCGGCAGTCAGGCCGGAAAGGTTCTCGTAGCTGACCAGCCAGTTGTTGGCGGCGGCGACGAAGATGTCCTCCACCGTCTTGGGCCGGCCGCGCAAGCCAACCTTGTTCGGATCGGCCAGACTGCGCAGCACGGCTTGCGTGGTGGACTTGGCCGAGCCCTGCTCGCCGACCAGTTCCAGCACCGGGAACGGCGTGTCGGGCCGGAAGCAGTCGAGCAGCCAGGTCAGCACCATCAGACGGCGGTTGGCCGGGATGTTGGTGTGCTGCCACAGCAGGCCGATGTCGCCGCCCGGCTGCGGTGCGGGCAACGGGCGCATCGACGGGGTGCGGGTGAAATACAGCGGCGAGCGATCGAGCACCCGCCAGCCGGTCGGGGTAACCAGTACCGCACGCCATTGCTCGTCGCACAGGTCGATCAGATAGCCGGCCTCATCCTTGGCGGCGCGAATGTGAAGGGCGATCTGCTCGCCATCGTTGATGCCGGCGGCGGCAATGGTTGCCAGCGCCGACTTCATCGTGGTTTCGGGAACGCCGGTTTCCTTCGCCCGCCAGTAGGCGCTGCGCAGCCATTCCTCGTAGCCGGTGGAATAGACGCGCCAGACTTCCTGCCGACCAGGCATCGGGATCACGGCAACGGCCTTGCGGTCGGCATCGTGCTTGAGCTGGCATTGGTTGCGGGCGAGCGCCACCAGTTCATCGAGGGCCGAGGGTTCCTCGCCGCCGGGCAGCGATTGCTGGACGGCCTTGTCGAGTTCGGTGATGAGGCAGCCCTTGTTCGCTTCCTTGGCCTTGTGCCGCAGGCGCAGGTAGTTGGGTAGATCGGTGGCGCGCAGGATCGAGAAGGCCGCCACGACCGCCGGTTCGACGAGGGCGCCAACGTCCTCGCGCAGGCGCTCGATGGCGGCCTCGATGACGGTGACGGGATCGTCGGTGATGGTCGCATCGCCACCCGGCATCCCCTCTGCCGCCGACGGCAACAATAGAGAGGCATCGTCACCACCCTCACGAACGTCACCCATGTGACGGTGGTGATGATCGTGACGGTCGCGGTCTACCGACTGGGCCGGGGAAAGGAGGGTGTCGGCCATCATCGCGCCCCATCACCAAGTTCGGCGGTGCTGCGAATGCGACGGCTATTCGCTTTCAGCCAGGCAAGGACATCGAATTTCCGATAGCGGACACTGCGGCCGATTTTGGTGAGTACGGGGCCGCCGCCGTTCGTGGCGACGGACTCCAGCCCACGGTGTAGCCCATGCCGGCAGCCGTGGTCTTGCGGTCAAGCAGAGATTCGTCGGGGGCGCGCCAGAATTCCGCGCGCAGATCAGCGGTGGTGGCGCGCTGCGTTCTTTGGGCCCGTTTGGGCATTTCGGCACTCCTTCCGGTTCAATTGGAATGCCGACATGGTGGTTCGCCTTGTATTTGGCGAACAGGAAGTTCAGGAAAATTTCCTGAACTTCAGTTTTTGGCTCAGTAGATCTTGTGGGTGCGGATTTCGGGACCGTACTTCTTGAGGGCTTCGGCGATCTTCTTGTGCAGCGCCACGAGCCCGCGCGTGTTGCCGGGCATGAACGCCTCGGCAGCCTCGACCACCGCTTTGCCGATGGCCTCCGAATTCGGGCGCTCGCCGGCGCGGTATTTGGCCGAGGACTGCGCCAGCAGCGTGGCCATGAGCGCCAGCGCTTTGAGGCTGGTCATCTCCGTGACATTGCTCCCATCGGGCAGCACCGGTTGGCGCGCCTCGTCGAACAAGAAGGCTGGGCGTTCCTCAAAAGGCAACTGTTCGAACCACCGTCGCAGGCTGGCTTTGTTGATGACAAGACGATCTTTCTCGATCAGTTCATCGACGGGGGCACCTTTGAACACCTTGCCCTGACTGGTGACGATACCCAGGTCTTCGTATTCCAGTCGCTCATCGCGCAGGGCTGTGACCAGTG
>JBBIGX010000068.1:0-6044 GCA_037447315.1 Gallionellaceae bacterium
GCCCCTGTGCGCTCGGGATGGCCACGCCCATGTCGATCGCCGTCGCCTCGGGGTTGGGAGCGAAGCACGGCATCCTGGTCAAGAACGGGTTGGTGCTGGAGACGCTGTCCAAGGTGACGCACTTCGTATTCGACAAGACCGGGACACTTACGGAGGGGCGCATGAGTGTGGCGCAGACCCTGCTTGCTCCGGGTGAGTCGGCTGATGAAATCATCGCCAAGGCGGCTGCCGCAGAACGTTTCAGCGAACACAGTGCGGCGCGGGCCATCGTCGACCATGCCGAAGCACGCAAATTGGCGTTCCGTACGCTTGAGGTGAGTGGATTCCACGCGACTGCGGGATTGGGTATCGCAGCAGTCGTAGCCGGGCAGGAAGTGCGACTGGGCAGTGCCAACTGGCTGGAACAGTGCGGCGTGACGCTGGACGGAGAATTGCAGGCCCAGGCGCATCGCTGGGAAGCGCAGGCGATGAGCTGCGTCTATATGGCGTGTGCCGGCCGGCATGTGGCGGTGTTCGGGCTGGCAGACCAGTTGCGTGGCGATGCGCGACAGATGGTGGAAGCTCTGCGTCAGGCCGGCATCGGCATGACATTGCTGAGCGGGGATCGCCGCCCGGTGGCCGAGGCGGTGGCGCAGCAACTGGGCGGCATGGAAGTGATCGCCGAAGTGCTGCCACAGGACAAGGATCAGGTCATCCAGCGCCTGCAACAGCAGGGCAAGATCGTGGCCATGGTGGGGGATGGCGTGAACGATGCGCCGGCCCTGATCCGCGCCCATGTCGGGATTGCACTCGGTTCGGGTACCGACGTCTCGGTGGAGAGTGCCGATATCGTGTTGATGCACAACGAATTGAACAAGGTGCTGCAGGCTACCCAGCTCTCGCGGCGCACGCTGCGCACCATCAAGCAGAACATCGGCCTCTCTTTCGTGTATAACATCATCATGGTGCCGCTGGCGATGATGGCCAAGGTCAGTCCTCTGGTGGCGGCGATCACCATGCCGATCAGTTCGCTGATCGTGATCGGGAACGCGGCGCGCATCCGCACCTTGTTCAGGAAGTGAGACAGAGATGGAAGTTATCTACAGTTTGATACCGGGCATGATGTTCTTCGGCGTCCTCTTCGTGGTCATTCTGATCGTGGCGGTGAAGAAAGGGCAGTACGAAGACATGGAAGGCAGCGGACAGCGCATCCTGCTGGACGACGACGAGGACATGATGCCGCATCCGCAGAAGAAGGCGGATGCGGGAAAGAAAGCTACTGAGTGAGTTGTTCGCCGTGCTCGACGAGCGGTTTCACCAGCTTGTCGAACGCGGCGGGCGGGACATACTGCATCAGCGGCTTCTCCCTGCCGCCTAGCGTGATATCCAGCCCATGCTGCGGATAGAGCCAGTGGATGGCGCCGGTTTCCTTTTCCTTGATGACCTGTGACGGTTTGCCGAAGCGCTTGAGGAACAGGGCGTCATCGATGCGCACGCCGGGCATGTAGGTCAGGCTGCTGATCGGCGCGGCACGCAGGCGCACCACATCTTCCGGTGTCAGGGTGATCTTCTTGCCGCTGCCGGTGCCTGCGATGCGCAGGCCGCGTTCATACATGGCTTGCAGTTCCTCGCGCGGGATGTCCGCCGTCAGCACCACGCGCGAACGGAGCCCCGCCAGATTGACCTGCTCGAAGAAGACCTCGGCCGCGAGTTCACCGGAAGGGGATTTGAACAGGCTGGGTTCCGCTTGCTCCCTGAAGCGCTTCTCGGCTTCGTCGACGGTCGATTGACCCAGAGTCAGGCCGAAGACCCTTACCGTATCCTGCGTCGGATGTTCGATATGCCAGGGCAGGTCATCCTTCTCCGGACGGTCGCCCGGGATGAGGAAGGCGCCCAGGATGACGGCGACGGAGAAGAGACCGACGCCCCAGTAGATCTTGCTTTCAGTTTTCATGCGAGAGATATCAGGAGGCATTTGCCGATGCCGCCGGGCGGAAGCCGCGCGGCATCTTGCTGTGGCGGGCCTGGTACATCGAATCGTTGCCGAGCACGATCAGCACCAGCAGCGAGACCATGAACGGCAGCAGGCCGACCCCTCCCAGCAGGGCGATGGTGGTGATCTTGGACCAGCCCATCAGCTTGGAGAGCATGAAGCCACCGCCGATGACCACGCAGGTGATGGTGAGCAGCCACATGAAATGCTTGTTGCGCTTGTGGGCGACCATCCAGTGCGCCTTGACGAAGGGCGTTTCATCGCTGGCTTCGACCTTGCCTGCCTTGATCAGGATATAGGCGGTGATCGCAAACGAGGTGATGGGGACGATCAACACCATTGCCGGAAAGGTGCTGAATACGCCGAAAGTCGAGGCGAACACCAGAATATGGTTGAATACCAAGTTGATCAGGAAGATCTCGTGCGGCCATTTGGCGCGGACGATCTCGTCGGGTGTGGCATCGTATTTTTCGCTCATCGTTCTACCTCATTCATGAAGTGCGGGGCGCAGCATACCGATTCTGCGACGTTAAAGGAATAACCCTGTCATTTCCCGACCATTGCCCGTAGCCTGGGCAGGGCCAGGATCTCCACGGCGCGCGCCTTGACCTGGATCAAGCCTTCTTCCTGGAAATGCGAGAAGGCACGGCTGACGGTCTCCAGTTTCAGGCCGAGGTAGCTGCCGATCTCAAGGCGGGACATGCGCAGGCGCAACTGGGTGGCGGACATGCCGTGTGCCGCGTTGCGCTGCGACAGGTTGAGCAGGAATGCCGCCAGCCGCTCTTCGGCGCGCATGGAGCCGAGCAGCAACATGATGCCCTGGTCGCGCACGATCTCGCGGCTCATGATCTTGTAGAGGTGACGCTGCAGGCTGGGGATCTCGCGGCTCAGCTGCTCCAGCCTGGCGTAGGGGAGTTCGCAGACCTCGCTGTCCTCCATGGCGATGGCTTCGCAGGTATGCACTTCGGTACTGATCGCCTCCAGGCCGATGATCTCGCCGGCCATCAGGAAGCCGGTCACCTGCTCGCGGCCGTCCTCGTGCAGCACGCGTGTCTTGAATGAACCGCTGCGGATCGCATGCAGCGATCTGAAGCGGTCGCCGGAGCGGTAGAGATAGTCGCCGGTCGCATAGCTGCGCTTGTGGCTGCTCAGATCTTCCAGGCGTGTCATCTCGGCCGGCGTCAGGTCCACGGGCAGGCACAGCTCGCGCAGGTTGCAGTTGGAACAGGCGACCCGCAGGCGGGCGCTCTCGACTGGAGTGATAGCGTTCAAAGCCACATGTGTCACAGGGTTGTTGGCGGCGTATTTTGACATATATCAAGTCAAACGGGCAGCAAACTGGCATAGTTACGCCCTTGCAAGGAGGGGGGAAGGATGAACGAGGCAGTCAATCAACTGGTGGTGGACCTGGAACTGATACGCAGGCTGGACAAGAACGGGCCGCGCTACACGTCTTACCCCACGGCGGACCGTTTTGTCGAGGCGTTCAACGCCGAGAGCTACAGCCACTGGGTGGCCAAACGCGAGATCGGTGGCGTCAGCCGGCCGCTGTCGCTGTATATCCATATCCCGTTCTGCAACACTCTGTGTTTCTATTGTGCCTGCAACAAGGTCATCACCAAGGATCGCAGCAAATCGGCGGAATACGTACGCTACCTGCTGAAAGAGATGGCGATGCAGGCTGAATTGCTGGGGCCGGGGCAGGTGGTCGAGCAACTGCATTTCGGGGGCGGGACGCCGACCTTCCTTTCCGACGACGAGATCCGCGAAGTGATGGCCGCTATCGCCAAACACTTCAAGCTGGTGCCTGACGGCGAATATTCCATCGAGATCGATCCGCGCAAGGTCAGTGACGACACCATCGCCCTGCTTGGGCGGGCGGGCTTCAACCGCATCAGTATCGGTGTGCAGGATTTCGACGATGCGGTCCAGAAGGCGGTGAACCGCATCCAGAGCGAGGAAGAGACACTGCGCATCATCAAGGCGGCGCGCGCCAACGGCTTCAAGTCGGTGAGCATCGACCTGATCTACGGCCTGCCCAAGCAGACGCTGGAAGGTTTCGGCCGCACGCTGGATCGCGTGATCGCCGCCGATCCGGACCGGCTGTCGATCTACAACTATGCACACATGCCCACCCTGTTCAAGCCGCAGCGCCGCATCCACGAGGAGGATCTGCCGGCACCGCAGGTGAAGCTGGACATCCTGAGCATGGCGGTGAACAAGCTGACCGGGGCCGGTTACGTCTATATCGGCATGGATCACTTCGCCAAGCCCGAGGACGAACTGGCGGTGGCGCAGCGCCAGGGGCGTCTGCACCGCAACTTCCAGGGATATTCCACGCATTCCGATTGCGACCTGATCGCGCTCGGCGTCAGCGCCATCGGCAAGATCGGCCCGACCTACAGCCAGAATTATCGCGACCTGGAGAACTATTACGATGCGCTGGACCGCGACCAGTTGCCCATCATGCGCGGGCTGGAGCTGAATTCGGACGACTTGGTGCGGCGCGCCATCATTCAGGCGTTGATGTGCCATTTCGAGATATCGAAGGAATCGTTCAACATCGCTTACCTGATCGATTTCGACAGCTATTTCGCGACCGAGATGAAGGAGCTGGAGGAATACGCGCGTGAAGGGCTGCTTGAGCTGTCGCCGCAATGGATCACCGTGACGCCCAAGGGCCGCATGCTAATCCGCAACATCTGCATGGTATTCGACAAATATCTGCGCACCCGGCAAGAGCACGCCCGCTACTCTAAGGTAATATAGGCGGCCCATGCGATCCATTCGCGACGCGTGCGCGGATGGACGGCTCCAAGGAGGAGGCCCTGCTTCCCGGGGGATACATGACAATCAAAAAAGTTGACGATTTTCGCCTGAAGCTCGGCAGGCACGAGCTGGTTCCCATCGTGATAGGCGGCATGGGGGTCGATATTTCGACCGCCGACTTGGCGCTGGAAGCCGCACGTCTCGGTGGAATCGGCCACATTTCCGACGCCATGCTGCCGACGGTCTCCGATCGCCGTTATGATACGGATTTCGTCAAGGAAAAGCTGCAGCAGTACAAGTACAACATCGACAACGCCGACAAGTCGGCGGTCAAGTTCGACCTCGGCCATATCGCGGAATCCACGCGCCTGCACGTGAGCAAGACCATGGAGCGCAAGCGCGGCGATGGCATGGTGTTCATCAATATCATGGAAAAGCTCACCATGAATGCGCCGCGCGACACTCTGCGTGTGCGCTTGCATGAAGCCTTGTCAGCCGGGATCGACGGCATCACCCTGGCGGCCGGTCTGCATCTGGGCTCGTTCGCGCTAATGGAGGACCATCCCCGTTTCCGCGAGGCGAAACTGGGCATCATCGTCTCCTCGGTGCGTGCGTTGCAGCTGTTCCTGCGCAAGAACGTGAAGACCGGCCGCCTGCCGGATTTCATCGTGGTGGAAGGTCCGCTGGCTGGTGGACACCTTGGTTTCGGCATGGACTGGGCGAAATACGACCTGCGCACCATCGTCAACGAGATCCACGCCTTCCTGCGCAAGGAGCAGCTGGCGATCCCGGTGATTCCTGCCGGCGGCATCTTCACTGGCAGCGACGCAGTCGCGTTCCTGCAGGAGGGTGCCGGTGCGGTGCAGGTGGCGACGCGCTTCACGGTGTCCGAAGAGTGCGGCCTGCCGGCCGAGGTGAAGCAGGAATATTTCCGGGCCAGCGAGAGCGACATCGAAGTGAACTGTACGTCTCCCACCGGCTATCCCATGCGCATGCTGAAGAACAGCCCATGCATCGGTTCCGGCATCCGTCCCGGCTGTGAATCCTACGGCTACCTGCTGGATGCCAACGGTCGCTGCGATTACATCGATGCCTACAACCGCGAGGTGGCCGCTCATCCTGGCGAGAAGAAGATCGCGGTGTACGACAAGACCTGCCTGTGTACCCACATGCGCAACTTCAAGTGCTGGACCTGCGGCCATAACACCTATCGCCTGAAGGAAACCACACGCAGGCTGGAGGACGGCAGCTATCAGCTGTTGCGTGCCGAGCACATCTTCAGGGATTACCAGTTCAGCACCGA
>JBBIGX010000069.1:0-5942 GCA_037447315.1 Gallionellaceae bacterium
CCGTACCTGACGGGTGCGTGATGCACGCCGACCTGCTGATCTGCGGGGTGGACGAAGCCGGGCGCGGACCGCTGGCCGGGCCGGTGAGCGCGGCCGCGGTGATCCTCGATCCGGCGCGCCCCATCGCTGGACTGGCCGATTCCAAGAAACATTCCGAAAGAAAACGCGATGCGCTTGCCCCGCTGATCCGGGAACGCGCGCTGGCCTGGTGTGTGGCCTATGCCGGGTGGCGAGCGCGAGCGTCGCGGAGATCGACGCGCTCAACATCCTGCAGGCGACATTGCTGGCGATGAAGCGCGCGGTGGAAGGCTTGGCCGTTCGCCCGCAACGGGTGCTGGTGGACGGGCTGTACTGCCCGGACACCGGCATTCGGAGCGAGGCCATCGTGCAGGGTGACAGCAAGGTGGCGGCGATCTCCGCCGCTTCCATCCTGGCCAAGACCGCGCGCGATGCGGTCATGCTGCAACTGCATGCGCGTTACCCGCACTATGGCTTCGACGGCCACAAAGGGTATCCTACCGCGGCGCATCTGGCGGCCTTGCGCCGCCACGGCGTCTCGGAAGTGCATCGCCGTTCGTTCAAACCGGTGCGAGATCTGATCGCACCTCAACCTGTGGAGAGACCATGACCTTCATGAAACTGTTGCACCTGCTGGGCGTCGTCGTATGGATCGGCGGCATGTTCTTTGCGTATGTTGTATTGCGTCCCGCTGCCGCCGGCGTGCTGCAGCCGCCTGAACGGCTGCGCCTGTGGAACGATGTGTTCCGTCGCTTCTTCGCCTGGGTGTGGCCGGCCATCGGCGCCATTTTGGTCAGCGGCCTCTACCTCATCTATCTGTACGGCGGCATGGGTAACGTGGGCCATTACGTGCACGTCATGCTGCTGCTCGGCTTCGTGATGACCGGCATCTACGTGTATGTGTTCTTCGGCTGCTATGTGCCGTTCAGCCTGCATGTGGACAAGCAGCAATGGAAAGAGGCGGGCGCGTTGCTCGGCAAGATCAGGCAACTGGTGGCCATCAACCTGTCACTCGGTGTGCTGACAATGGCGGTCGCCAAGATCGGCGTTCTTTTCGGATAAGGAGCAGAGCATGCGTAGCGTGATGTTCATCCTGGTTTTCGCAGTCATCGGACTGGCCGCTGGTTATGCCGTGTTCGGCAAGGTCGCCGGGCATTACATCAGCCTCGGCAGCCTGTTCTCGTTCGGCGGCAACGCATTCCAGTCGGCCTGGCAATCCGTCTCCGGCATCGAAGCCGCGCGCAACAATATCCTGTTGTGCGGCGCGGGCGGTGCCGTGGCGTGGTTGCTGCTGGCGCTGAAGTTCAGGTAGTGACTCAATGCGACGCGTGATCCGCGTCATCGCTCTGCCACAACTGATGCGCGTCCAGCAGTAGCCGATAGCGCGCTTCGTTCGCATCCAGCCTGGCCAGGGTCTCGGCCAGTACGGCTTCCAGCGCTTGCCGCCGCGCGACCAGCACGGCATCCAGGCTGCTTTCTCCCAGACTATAGGCACGTGCGATCAGTTCGGCGTTCTGTTTGAGTGCATTGGCGGCCTCGCGCGCCTGCTGCCAGATGTCGAAGCTGCTGACCGCGTGGGTGTACGCACGGAAGATGTCGCCCTCGATACGCGCGCGCGCGGCCTGTTCCTGCTCGCTGGCGATGCGTGCTGCGGCTTCGGCAGCATCTGCATCGGCAGCGCGCGCACTGTAGCCGAGCGGGATGGAGAAATAGAGGCCGCCTATCTTCTGCCGTGCGTCGAGCTGCGAGGCATAGCGCAGGCCCAGCGTCGGGTCGGGCAGACGATCCGCCCGGGACCGCTCTGCGAGCCCCTGCTGGAACCGCGTCTCTGCCATGACCAGCGCAAGCTCATGATTGTGTTCCAGCACCGCCTCCCGCCAGTAGGCCAGCGGCTGCGTGATCGCCTGCGGTTCGACCACGGGGACGGCGTCGGGTAGATGTATCGCCGGGAACTGGCGTTGCAGCTCCTCTGCCGCCAGTCTGGCACGCAACCGGGCCTGCTGCAGCGAGACGCCCGACATGGCTGCGGCGGCGTTGACCTGATTCAGTTCCATGCGCGGTGCATCGCCGGCCTTGATGCGTTTCTCGGTGATCTGTCCCTGCTGCTGCAGGATGTCCATCTGTGCCTGCCATTGCGCGGCCTGTGCCTGTTCGCGCTGCCAGGCGAACCACAGCTGGAGTAGGGTGCGAGCGGTCTCGTGGCGGCTATCCTGAACGCCGTGTTCGCCGCGCGCCGCCGCTGCGGCACCGATCTCGTCGTCGATCAGCATCTTGTTCGGCAGGCGGAACGGACGTTCCAGCGCGATCTCCCAGTCGCGATTGTCGGTCCATGTCGCGCCTTCCAGCATGCGGTTGCGGTAGGACGCACCGTGCAGCGTGAACTCGTAGCCGCCGCTGTCGCGCTTGCGCTGCTCGCTGAGTTCGATCTGCAGACGTGCCCGGGCGTTCTTCACGGCCACATGTTCATCCAGCGCACGATCCACCTCGGCATGTGCGGGAAGGTCCGCTTCCGCGCTTGCGCTGCCTGCCAGCAGGCAGAGCAGGGTGGCGGAGAATATTCCGGCGATACGTCTCATGCCAGCCTCCCGAACGCCAGCACCGGCGTCAGCCAGTAGGCGATCTCCGGATTGGGCTCCGCCTGCTTGAGATGGTCGATCAGTGCCTGCGCATCGTCGAGGTTCATCACGCTGTCGATCTGCACCCGTTGCGAGCGGCCGCGCACCTGTTCCAGCATGCTGGGCAGTTTCTCCTTCTGGCTGCCGCCTTCGATGTGTTTGACCGAGAAACCGCGCACCCAGTCCGGATGCGACAACAGCTGGTCCACCAGCCGCTCTTCCTGCGACCTGTGACAGACCAGGGTGAGGCAACAGTTCATCTCTTTCATGCTTGCACCTTGGGTTTTTCCACGCCGAAGCGGCGATACAGTATCGGCAGCATGATCAGCGTCAATGCGGTCGAGCTGATCAGGCCGCCGGTGACCACGATGGCCAGCGGTTTCTGGATCTCGGAGCCGGGGCCGGTGGCGAACAGCACCGGCAACAGACCGAACGCCGTGATGCTGGCCGTCATCAACACCGGACGCAGGCGGCGCTTGGCGCCTTCAAAGACGACCTTGGCGATATCCATGCCCTCATCGTGCAGCTGGTTGAAATAGGACACCATCACCACACCGTTGAGCACGGCGATGCCGAGCAGGGCGATGAAGCCGACCGAGGCCGGCACTGACCCATAGCGCGAACACGCCGCCGATCAGGGCGAAGGGGATGTTGGTCAACACCAGCGTGGCCTGGCGCACCGAGCCGAAGGTGGCGAACAGCAGCATGAAGATCATGCCCAGTGCGACCGGGATCACCACGGCCAGGCGCGCTGCGGCACGCTGCTGGTTCTCGAACTGTCCGCCCCAGGTCAGACGGTAACCGCTGGGCAGGTCGACCTGTGCCGCGACTGCCGCCTTGGCCTCATCCACGAAGCCCACCAGGTCGCGGCCGCGCACGTTGCTCTGGATGACCACCATGCGCTGACCGTCCTGGCGATCCACCTTTACCGGGCCATCGGCGCGCTCCAGTCGCGCCACCACGGACAGCGGTACGGCCTGCCCATTGGGGAGCGGCAGGGTGAGTGCGGCGAACAGAGCCGGGGAACGCTGAATGTCCGCTTCACCGCGCATGATGAGCGGGGTGCGCCGACCATCCTCGATCACGGTGCCCAGCTGCTGCCCTTCGATCTGGCTGCGCAGGGCGACGCTGATGTCGTCGACGTTCAGCCCCAGACGACCGGCTGCGAGACGGTCGATGATCACGCGGTAATATTGCACGCCGCTGTTCTGCACGGTATAGACGTCCTCGCTGCCCGGGATGCCTTCCAGCACTTTGACGATCTTTTCGGCGCGGTCGTTCAGCGTCGACAGATCGGGGCCGAACAGTTTGATCGCCACGTCGCCGCGCGCGCCGGTGAGCATCTCCGATACGCGCATCGCGATGGGCTGGGTGAAGCCGTATTCGACACCGGGAAAGTCTTCCATCACCGTGCGAATCGCATCGATGATGTCGTGCTTGTCGCTGCTGCGCCATTCGTTCTGCGGTCTGAGCACCAGGAAGTTGTCGGTCTCGTTCAATCCCATCGGGTCGAGTCCGAGTTCGTCCGCACCGGCACGCGAAACGATGCCGGTCACCTCCGGCACCTTGGCGAGTATCGCGGCCTGGATGCGCCGGTCCAGCTCGGCGGTCTGCTCGATGTTGATGGACGGCAGCTTCGAGGTCTGCATGATGATGTCGCCTTCATCCATCTCCGGCATGAAGGTCTTGCCGAGGAAGGTATACACGACCGCAGTGACCAGCAGCGCGCCCAAGGCGGAGCCGACGACCAGCTTCTCCTTCGCCAGTGCGCGCTGCAACAGGGGTTCATAGATCGCCATCGCCTTGCGCACCAGCCAGGGGTCGCCGTGGTCCGCTTCCTTCAGCAGGAAGGAGGCGAGCATGGGCACGAAGGTCAGCGACAGCAGCAACGAGCCGGCCAGGGCGAACACGATGGTCACCGCCACCGGGATGAACAGCTTGCCTTCCAGACCTTGCAAGGTCATCAGCGGCAGGAACACCAGGATGATGATGGCGACGCCGGCGGCGACCGGCGTGATGACCTCTTTCACCGCGCGGTAGATCACGTGCAGGTGCGGGATGTGCGGCTTGCGGTGAGCGAGGTGGTTGATGATGTTCTCCACTACCACCACCGCCGCATCCACCAGCATGCCGATGGCGATGGCGAGTCCGCCGAGCGACATCAGGTTGGCAGACATGCCGAACTGGCGCATCAGGATGAAGGTGAACAGCACCGACAGCGGCATCGTGAGCGCCACCACCAGTGCGGCACGCAGGTTGCCGAGGAACAGTACCAGCAGGATGATGACCAGGATGATGGCTTCGGCGAGTGCCTTGGATACCGTGCCGACCGCGCGCTCGACCAGGCTGCCGCGGTCGTAGAACACTTTGGTGGTGACACCCGGGGGCAGGGTGGGCGCCAGTTCTGCGAGCTTGGCACGCACGCCGTCCACCACCTTCTGCGCGTTGGCGCCGCGCAGTCCCAGCACCAGGCCTTCCACGGCCTCGCCTTTGCCATCCTGGGTGACAACGCCATAGCGCGTCAGGCTGCCGATACGCACCTGCGCCACATCGCCCACGCGCACCAGATGTCTCGGTTCACCCACTATGACGATGTCGCGCACATCCTGCAGGCTGCGGATGTTGCCCTCGGCGCGCACCAGCAGCGATTCGTCGCCGTCGCTGATGCGGCCGGCACCGTCGTTGCGGTTGTTGGCTTCGACGGCATTGCGCAGTTCGGCATAGGAGATGCCGTGCGCGGAGAGCGCGTTATGGTCGGGGACGATCTCGAAGCTGCGCGCCAAGCCGCCCAGAGAATTCACATCCGCCACGCCGGGCAGGGTGCGCAGGGCGGGGCGTATGGTCCAGTCGAGCAGGGTGCGCCGTTCTTCCAGCGACATCCCGTCGCCTTCCACCGTGAACATGAACATCTCGCCCAGTGGGGTGGTGATCGGTGCCAGTCCGCCGGAAGCGTCCGGCGGCAGGTCGCGCAGCACGTTGTTCAGGCGTTCCGCGACCTGCTGGCGCGCCCAGTAGATGTCGGTGCCGTCGTTGAAATCGATGGTGATGTCGGCGATGGCGTATTTCGAGATGGAGCGCAGCACGCGCTGGTTGGGGATACCCAGCATCTCCAGCTCGATGGGTGCCACGATGCGTGCTTCCACCTCTTCCGGGGTCATGCCCGGCGCCTTCATGATGATCTTGACCTGGGTGGTCGACACGTCCGGGAAGGCGTCGATGGGCAGTTCGCGGAAAGCAGAGTAGCCCGCGCCGATGAGCAGCAGCGTCAGCGCGGCCGCCAGCATGCGCTGGGTCAGCGCGAATTCGAGC
>JBBIGX010000070.1:0-5911 GCA_037447315.1 Gallionellaceae bacterium
GCCGGATTCCCTACAGTAAACTCGCTACGCAGTTTTTTCACGGACTTCTCGCCGAACCCTTTGACCTTGACAAGCTCGTCGACTTTCTTGAAGCCGCCGTGCTGCTTGCGATATGCAATGATTGCCTCAGCCTTGGCGGGGCCCAGCCCTTTCACCGCTTCCAGCTCTTCCTTCGTTGCGGTGTTAAGATCAACTGCCGCATATAAAGAACCAGAAAACATCAGGATAGACAGACACAGTAACAGTTTCTTCATCATAGATTCCTTTCTCAAAAAGCGGACTGATCCGCGGTTGGAAATTCCTCCTGTCAAAGACTGCGACAGCTTGTAATCGTATCCTCCTATCGGGACTTCTCTAGCATGTAATTCACATAGTTCGCCGTCCCCTGTTCAACCGTCAGGAACGGCGCGGTATAACCCGCTTCGCGCATGGCCGTCATGTCGGCCTGCGTATAACTCTGATATTTTCCGCGCAAGGCATCGGGGAACGGAATGTAACGGATGATCTGCTGTTCCTGCAATTGCTTCAGCGACAGCGGTGCTTCGCCTTTCGCGGCACGCAGGGTATTGATGGTCGCCACCGCGACATCGTTGAAACTCTGCGCGTTCCCGGTACCCAGATTGAAGATGCCAGATTTTTCCGGATGCTCCAGAAAGTACATGTTGACTTTGACCACATCCTCGACCGAGACGAAGTCACGCAACTGCCCACCATTGGCATAACCGTCGCACCCCTCGAACAACTTCACATAACCGTCGGCGCGATATTGATTGAAGAAATGGAAGGCTACGGAAGCCATACGCCCCTTGTGCTGTTCGCGCTGCCCATAGACATTGAAATAGCGGAAGCCGACGATCTGTGCGGTGCGCTCAGACCAGCGACGGCGCACCACCTGGTCGAACAGGAATTTCGAATAGGCATACACATTGAGCGGCGACTCGTACTCTCGAATCTCATTGAACACGCCGCAGCCACCGTACACCGATGCAGACGAGGCATACAGGAACGGCACCTCCTCGTTCTGGCAATGGTTCAGGATATCCAGCGAGTAGCGATAATTGTTCTCCATCATGTAACGGCCGTCGGTCTCCATGGTGTCCGAGCAGGCGCCCTCGTGCAGCACGGCAGCGATCTCGCCATCGAAATCCCCCGCCATCAGCCGCGCGTGGAAATCCGTCTTGTCCAGATAATCGGCGATCTCGCAATCGACCAGATTGCGGAACTTGTCCGCTTTCTTCATGTTGTCGACAGCGATGATGTTGCTCGCACCGCGCTCATTGAGCGCCTTGACCAGATTGGAACCGATAAAACCAGCGGCACCCGTGACTACATAGTACATATTCAGCCTCTCATGTCCTCGATGATCTCTTCGCGCGTCACCACCGCCGTCCCCAGTTTTCCGACGACCACCCCCGCCGCTCGGTTGGCGATGCGCACCGCATCGTCCAGGTCCGCGCCGCTCGCCAGCATCACCGCCAGCGTGGCGATCACGGTATCCCCCGCACCGCTCACGTCATACACCTCGCGTGCACGTGTCGGTTCATGCAACACTTCCTGCTCGCGGAACAGCGACATCCCCTCTTCACTGCGCGTCACCAGCAAGGCTTCCAGCCCGAGGTCTTTACGCAGCTTCTGCGCCTTGATTTCCAGTTCCGCTTCATCCTTCCAGTTTCCCGCCACATCGCGGAATTCGCTGCGGTTGGGGGTAAGCAAGGTCGCCCCGCGATAACGCTCGTAGTCATCCCCTTTAGGGTCGACCAGCACCGGCTTGCCCGCCGCGCGCGCCAAACCGATCATCTCGGCGATATGCGTCAGACCGCCCTTGCCGTAATCAGACAACAACACTACATCGCAATCCGGCAGTTTGCGGCGGAAATCCGCCAGCTTGGCCTGCAACACCTCGTGACTGGGCTGGGTCTCGAAATCGATGCGCAGCAACTGCTGCTGACGGGCGATTGCGCGCAACTTGACAATGGTGGAGATACTGTCGTCGCGCTGCAGCAACGCCTCGATCCGCCCCCTGCCGGTCAGCAAGCGCAACAGGCAGTCACCCGCCTCATCGGCGCCGACCACCGACAGCAAGGTGCAATGCGCACCGAGTTCGGCGATGTTGCGTGCCACGTTCGCCGCGCCACCGGGACGCTCATCCACCTTGCTCACCTTCAGAACCGGCACCGGCGCCTCCGGCGAGATGCGGCTGACATCACCAAACCAGTACCGATCCAGCATCACGTCACCGACGACCAGCACCCGCGCCTTCTCGAACGATGGCAGCTTCATGCCGAACCTCCTGTCTCTTTGATGATATCTTGCAGCGCGGCCAGCGGGTCGGGCGCCTGGGTGACCGGTCGACCGATCACCAGATAACTGGCACCCGCGTCCAATGCGCTGCGCGGCGTCATGATGCGCAACTGGTCGTTTGCAGAGGCGTTCGCCGGACGTATACCGGGGGTGACCAGGCAGAAATCGCCCCCGCTCTGTCGACGCAACATCGTTGCCTCCTGCGCGGAACACACCACGCCATCCAAGCCACTGTCCTGTGCCAGCTGCGCCAATCGTGCCACCATCTGTGCCGGGCTCGCCTGGATACCGACCCCCTCCAGATCTTCCTGCGCCATACTGGTCAAGATGGTGACCGCGATCAGCTTCGGGCGACGCACCTGGCTCGCCAGCGCCGCGCAGGCCGCCTCCATCATCTTGCGCCCGCCCAGCGCATGCACGTTCACCATCCATACGCCCAGTGCAGCGGCTGCCTTGCATGCCTGCGCCGTGGTATTCGGAATGTCGTGAAACTTGAGATCAAGGAAGACTTCGAACCCTCGTTGCTGCAGCACTTCGACCAGCTGCGGTCCGGCAGCAGTAAAGAGTTCTTTGCCCACCTTGAGACGGCACAATGCCGGCTCCAGACGATTCGCCAGCTCGATTGCAGGAGCAGCTTGCGGATAATCAAGCGCGACGATGATCTTCGGATCTTCCTGTTCGGTATGGCTCATGCAAACAAACAATTCTCTTCGCTGCGTTTCGGAGAATAACTCTCCCAGATCTGGCAAGCCGGACAATGCCAGTAGAACTGTCTGGCCTTGAAGCCGCAATGTTTGCAGCGATACATGGCCAGACTGCGCGTACGGTTGTGGATCAGCGATTTGACCAGCTCTACATCCCCGCGACGCTCCCCGGTCATCTTGAGCAGCTGCGCCTCCAGCAGCTTGTCCAGCCCCAGCAGCGTAGGATTGCGTTTGAGTTCATTCAGCACCATCTGATAGGCAGCCTCTGGTCCCTCAACGGTGACCAGTGCCCCGAACAGTACGTTCATCAAATCCAGCGAAGGATAATTCTGCAGATAGCCGCGCAACAGTGCGATCCCGCCCGTCTCGTCACCGTTCTGACGGTAGGCCTGCAGCAGCTTGTCGGCCACCAACGGCAGGTACTGCGCATCCCGAGCTTCGACCGATTTCCATATTTCGATGGCACGGGCTGTATCGCCGCTTGCCAGGGCGATATCCCCCAGTTTGATAGTGGCGCGCACACCCTGAGGGTCGGCCGCCAGCGCCTGCTCGAGATGCACGACGGCCGCATCCATTTGTTTGGCAGCGCACTCGCGCTCCGCCAACTCGCAGTAAAAGAAGGCAATGAGCCTGCCATAGGAATTCCCGGTCAATACAGCCAGCCGCTGGCTGATATCGACAGCCTTCAGCCAATCCTGCTCTTTCTGGTATATCTCCAAGAGGAACTCGAGTGCTGCCCGCTCATAAGTCGTACCCGACAAGCCGTGGAACGCCGCCTCCGCGCGATCGAGCAAGCCCGCCTTCAGATAATCCTGCGCCAGCTCGAACAGCGCCTGCTGCCGTTTGTCCTCAGCCAGATCCGTCCGCTCATACAGGTTGAGATGCATGCGAATCGCACGATCCACCTCGCCGCGACGGCGGAACAGGCTGCCCAGTGCAAAGTGCAGTTCGATGGTCTGCGGATCGACCTTCACCACTTCGATGAACGCCTCGATGGCCTGATCCTGCTGCTCGTTGAGCAGGAAGTTCAGGCCCTGGAAATAGGAGCGTGGCAAAGCGCTCGATTCGGACAGGAGTTCCTTGATGTCGACGCGCGCAGCCAGCCATCCCATGCCGAAGAACAGCGGGAACACCAGTAGCATCCAAGGTTCGAAGTCCATCGTACGAGCTAGGAAGATTGTTGTTCAGACGGGGTCGTTCGCGACACCCCGGCTGCGGACTGAGCTGCGCCAAGGTCGGCACGTGTACGCGCCAATTCCCTGCGCAGCCGCATGACCATCCCCAGCATGGCCAGCATGCCGATCACCACACCGAGGACCAGAAAGACCAGCAACGCGACGACCAAAGGAATCTGCCATTCGTAACCGAACAGATAGCGCAACGAAACGATTTCATTGTTCTTGATCGCGAAACCGAGCAAGGCGACGAACAGCGCGATTCGCAACAGCCATGTCAGATAACGCATTCTTGGATCTTTATCACGAAGGGTTGGCAAAAATAGCATGAACCAGAAACGAATTGGCGGCGCACCTTGCGATGCGCCGCCAACCGTTCATCCATTTTCAACCTCTGGATTGAGGGTAATCCACACGCTCGCGCAGTTCCTTGCCCGCCTTGAAGTGCGGCACATACTTGGCCGGCACCTGCACCTTATCGCCGGACTTGGGATTGCGCCCCAGACGCGGTGGACGGTAGTTCAAGGCAAAACTGCCGAAACCGCGAATCTCGATGCGCCCGCCGTTCGCCAAGGTGGCGGACATGCTGTCCAGTATCACCTTGACCGACAGCTCGGCGTCCTTCCCCAGCAATTGGGGATGACGCTCCGCCAGTCTGGCGATCAGATCGGAACGTGTCATACCCCGCCCCCTTATTGCGCGTCAGCCTTGCTGGAGTCTATCTTGGCCTTGAGCAGCGCACCCAGGTTGGTGGTGCCGGAAGCGCTGGTGTTCTCCGCAGCGAACTTGTCCAGCGCCTTGATCGACAGGTTGATGCTGCGGTTCTTGCGATCCACACTGATGATCATAGCCTTGATGCTGTCGCCTTCTTTCAGGTGGTTGCGGATGTCTTCCACACGATCAGCGGAAACCTCGGAGGCCTTCAGATAGGCTTCGACGCCACCTTCCAGTTCCACCACAGCACCCTTTGCATCCATCGACTTGACGGTGCCGGTAACGACTGCGCCCTTGTCATGGCCGGTCACGAAACCGCCGAACGGATCGCCTTCCAGTTGCTTGATACCGAGGGAGATGCGCTCGCGCTCGACGTCGATGGCCAGGACCACGGCTTCCACTTCGTCACCCTTCTTGTAGTTGCGCACCGCCTCTTCACCCGGAGTGTTCCAGGACAGGTCGGACAGATGCACCAGGCCGTCGATACCGCCATCCAGGCCGATGAACACACCGAAGTCGGTGATCGACTTGATCGCGCCCTTTACCTTGTCGCCCTTCTGATGGTTGGCAGCGAAATCTTCCCACGGATTGGACTTGCACTGCTTCATACCCAGCGATATGCGGCGGCGCTGCTCGTCGATCTCGAGGATCATCACTTCGACTTCGTCACCCAGAGCCACGACCTTGGACGGATGCACATTCTTGTTGGTCCAGTCCATCTCGGACACGTGCACCAGACCTTCGATACCCTGCTCGATCTCGACGAATGCGCCGTAGTCGGTCAGGTTGGTCACCTTGCCGAACAGGCGGGTGCCTTGCGGGTAGCGGCGGGTCAGACCGTTCCACGGATCGTCGCCCATCTGCTTGATACCCAGCGATACGCGATTCTTCTCCTGGTCGAACTTGAGAATCTTGGCTTCGATCTCGTCACCCACGGACAGCACCTCGGACGGGTGCTTGACGCGGCGCCAAGCCAGGTCGGTGAAATGCAGCAGACCGTCGATACCGCCAAGATCC
>JBBIGX010000071.1:0-5834 GCA_037447315.1 Gallionellaceae bacterium
GAACAGGATGCCCACGCGTCGAACACGCGCTTCTTGCTGGCGGATTCGCTGTCCAGCATCACGCAGTCAGGGGTCAATATCTTGCTGATTAGACTCATGCTGATTTACCAAATGAAACGAGGCAGCCCGGGAGCTGCCTCGCCTGTTTCACTCTGCCGCCTGATGTTTGCCGGAATCGTCGTGGCGGCGCGCTTCGAACTTCTCCTTGTGCTTGAGCACCTGGCGATCCAGCGAATCGGTCAGGGCGTCGATGGCGACGTACAGATTGGCATCGCTGGCTTCGGCGAACAGCGTCTTGCCGGAGATGTGCACGCTGGCCTCGGCTTTCTGCACCAGTTTGTCGACCGACAGGATCACGTTGACGTCGATCACGTTGTCGAAATGGCGTTTGACCTTGTCCAGTTTGCCGATCACATGTTCGCGGATCGCGGGAGTGATCTCCATGTGGCGTCCTGTGAGATTGAGGTTCATAGCCTGCTCCTTTATGGTTAGAGTGTTTTACGAAGATTCACCGGAAGAATGTTCATCGATTCCCGGTATTTTGCCACGGTACGGCGGGCGACGATAATGCCCTGCTGTGCCAGGATCTCTGCCATGCGGCTGTCCGACAGCGGCTGTTTGCTGTCTTCCTCGCTCACCATCTGTTTGATGAGCGCGCGGATGGCGGTTGACGAGCAGGCGCCGCCCGCGTCGGTCGCCAGTCCGCTGCCAAAGAAATACTTGAATTCGTAGATGCCGCGCGGGGTGAGCATGTACTTCTGCGTGGTCACGCGCGAGATGGTGGACTCGTGCAACTCCAGTTGTTCGGCGATCTCGCGCAGCACCAGCGGGCGCATGGCGATGTCGCCATGCTCGAAGAACTGGCGCTGGCGCTGCACGATGGCCTGCGCCACGCGCAGGATGGTGTCAAAGCGCTGTTGCAGGTTCTTGATGAACCAGCGCGCCTCCTGCAACTGGGTGGCCATGCCCTGCGCGCTGGCATCGCCGCGCTGCTGCAGGATGTTGGCATACACCTGGTTGATGCGCAGGCGCGGCATGGCTTCCGGATTCAGGCGCGCCTTCCAGATGCCGCCCACCTTCTCCACCAGCACGTCGGGCACCACATAATCGGCGGCACGCTGCTCGAACGACAGGCCGGGCTTGGGTTGCAGGTGCACGATCAGGTCCTGCGCGGTGCGCAAGGCATCATCGTCGCAGCGCAGGGCGCGTTTCAGCTTGGCGAAGTCGCGCGCGGCGAGGAGGTCCAAGTGTTCTCCGACGAGGGTCAGCGCCAGCGCCCGTCCCGGGGTGTCTTCCGGCATGGCCTGCAATTGCAGCGTCAGGCATTCGCGCAGGTCGCGTGCGCCGATACCGGGGGCATCCAGGTGCTGCAACTGCTTGAGCGCGGTCTCCAGGTCGTCCAGCGTGACATCCAGTTCGGCCGGCAGCAGTTCGGCGATCTCTGCCAGCGGTTGCGACAGATAGGCGTTCTCGTCCAGCGCGTCGATCAACAGGCCGATAAGCTTCTTGTCACGTTCAGCCAGAAGGCTGATGTTCAGTTGCCATAACAGGTGTTCACGCAGGCTGGGGCGGTCGGCAGCGACCTCGGGATAGCCGTCATCCTCGTCGTCGGGGCTGGTGCCGTGCGCGGCACCGAAGCCGGGTTCACCCCATTCCGGCGTCTCGTCGCGGCGGGTGTCGTCTTCGGCGGGGGCGGGCGCTTCGCGTTGCGCCGTCTGGCTGCCGCTTTCGCCGGTGTAGGCCGAGACACTGTCGTCATCGCTCCGCTCCAGGAACGGGTTCTCGTCCAGCAGGCGTGCCGCCTCCTGGTTGATCTCCAGCGTGGAGAGCTGCAACAGCCTGATCGCCTGCTGCAGTTGCGGCGTCAGCAGGAGCTGTTGCGATTGGCGGAGTTGGAGCGCGGGTTTCATCTTGGGTGTGCGGTGTGGCGAGGCTGCTTACAGCTTGAAATGCTCGCCCAGATACACCTTCCTCACGCCCTCATTATAGATGATTTCATCGGGCGTGCCCTCCGCCATCACCGAACCGGCGTTGATGATGTAGGCGCGGTCGCAGATGCCCAGCGTCTCGCGCACGTTGTGGTCGGTGATGAGTACCCCGATACCGCGCGATTTGAGGAAGCGGATGATCTTCTGGATGTCCAGCACTGCGATGGGGTCCACGCCGGCGAACGGTTCGTCGAGCAGGATGAAGCGCGGGTCGGTCGCCAGCGCGCGGGCGATCTCGACGCGCCGCCGCTCGCCGCCGGACAGACTGATCGCCGGGTTGTTGCGGATGTGGGTGATATGCAGGTCGTTCAGCAGTGCTTCCAGACGTTGACTCTGCTCCTGTGGCGGGTAGTCGTGCAGCTCCAGCACGGCTTCGATGTTCTGGCTCACCGTCATGCGGCGGAAGATCGAGGCTTCCTGCGGCAAGTAGGCCAGCCCCAGGCGCGCGCGGCGGTGGATGGGCAGGTGGGTGACCTGCTCGCCGTCGATGGTGATCTCGCCGCCGTCGGCGGCGATCAGCCCGACGATCATGTAGAAGGTGGTGGTCTTGCCGGCGCCGTTCGGGCCGAGCAGGCCGACCACCTCGCCGCTGTTCACGCGCAACGAGACATCCTGCACCACGGTGCGGGAACGATAGGTTTTCTTCAGGGATTCGGTGCGGAGTTCGCTCATGTCACGGGGGCGGAAGGGTCAGCAGCGTGTCGCTGGGTTGAATGGAGAGCGGGCTGGGCCCGGGCTGGGGTTCGGCGGTCTGTGCGCGCTTCGGCTGCAGCACCGCCCGGACGCGTCCGCTGCCGCTTTCCGTGGCCGTACTGCCGCCGCGAGCCTCGAACACTTCGGTGCGGGTGCTGTAGGTGATGTGAGCGCCCTGCACCTCGTCCGAACCGCGCTTGACGCGCGCCTGCTCATAGAAATCCACCGTTTCCGTGCGCGTGTCATATTCGATACGGTTGCCATAGCCCTCGGCATATTCGTTTGTGCCTTCGTAACGCTGGCGGAATTTTGCCGGCCGGCCGATGGCGGTCAGGTGCTGGTGGCCTTCCGCATCCTCGCGCACCTCGATGCTGTCCGCCTGGATCTGCAGGGTGCCCTGTATCAATTGCACGCGTCCTTCGAAGCGGCTGAACTGGCGTGCCTCGTCGATCAGCACCTGGTCGGCTTTGAGATGCACCGGCTTGTCGCGGTCGGCGCGTTCCGCCTGGGCGGTGCCGGCCAGGCTGGCGAACAGCATGAGGCATAACATCTGGTTAATTCTGCTCATGGACCGCCCTGACCTGTTTCAGCAGCCTCACCGTGCGCGCTTCGTTGTCCAGCACCAGTCCAATGGCATTGAGGGTGTTGTGGCGATCGAACATCAGCACCGGGAAGTCGGTCTCTGCCTTGCCGAGTTCGGTCAACACGCGCAGATGTTCGGTATGAAAGTGCAAGTCCTGCGACGGACGCTTGCCCGGCCGCAGGATGCGCACTTCCTCCTGCAAGGTCAGTTCCTCCCCGCGGCTGCTCAGCAGGCCTTGCCGCGCGCGGATCTCGGTCGGCGCACGGCCGCCGATGAAGCTGAGGAGGGTGGGATTCAGCAGATAAGTGGTGTCGTCGTCCGGGTAGTGCCACATCTTGTCGGTGGACAGCGTCAGCCTGGGCTGGCCGGACGTATCCAGCGTGGTCGAACTCAGCCGCTCGACCACGAAATCCACATCATGGCGCTGTGCGGCGGTGGAAGGTTCGAGCGGCCGAACCTGCAGGTGCAGCCAGTAACTGCCGAGCAACAGGGCCAGCACCGGCAGCAGGGGCAGCCAGGCGCGCAGGCGGTCGATGACGGGGATGCGGCTCATCGTCCCAGATAGGGCGCGAGTTGCGCCTCCAGCGTGCCCTGGGCGGACATGACCAGTTCACACACCTCGCGTACCGCGCCGTGGCCGCCGGCGCGCTGGCTCACATAATCGGCGCGGTCACGCACGCACTGCGGCGCATCCGGCACACTGAAGGCGATCCCGACCTCGCGCATCACCGGCAGGTCGATCACATCATCGCCCATGAATGCCGCGGCCTCCGGCGCCAGTCCGAGATCGGAAAGCAGCGTGCGCATCGCGGCCAGCTTGTCTTCCACGCCCTGATGGACGCGGGTGATGCCGAGGTTCCTGGCGCGCAGTTCGACGCAGCGCGAGGTGCGTCCGGTGATGATTGCCAGCTCGATGCCGCTGGCTTTCAGCATCTTCATGCCATGCCCGTCGCGCGAGTTGAAGCGTTTGAATTCCTCGCCGGAATCCGAAAGATACAGCCCGCCATCGGTGAGCACACCATCCACGTCGAAGGCGATCAGGCGCAGCGGTTTGATGCGAGCGTTGAGCGACATCAGATCACCTTGGCTTTCAGCAAGTCATGCATGTTCAGCGCGCCGACCAGCTTATGGTTGCCGTCGACGACCAGCAGTTGGCTGATGTTGTATTGCTCCATCAGTTGCACCGCTTCTACCGCGAGGGCATCCGGGCCGATGGTGCGCGGGGTGCGCGACATCACGCTGCTGACCGGAGTGACGTTGAAATCTAGCTTCTTTTCCAGCGTGCGGCGCAGATCGCCGTCGGTATAGATACCGAGCAGTTTGTTGTGCTCGTCCACGATGCCGGTCATGCCCAGCCCCTTGCGCGAGATCTCCAGCACGGCCTGCGCCAGCGTGGCATTTTCGCGTACAGCGGGGATGCTGGCGTGGCTGTGCATGATGTCGCGCACATGGGTCAGCAGGCGGCGCCCCAGGCTGCCGCCGGGGTGCGAGCGCGCAAAATCCGCTTCGCCGAATCCCTTGGCATCGAGCAATGCGACCGCCAGCGCATCACCGAGCGCCAGCGCGGCAGTGGTGCTGGCGGTCGGGGCAAGGTTCATCGGGCAGGCCTCCTTCTCGACCTTGCCATTAAGGTGGACATCGGCCTCGCGCGCCAGGCTGGAAGCGGGATTGCCGGTGAGGGTGATGAGTTTGGCGCCTTGGCGTTTCAAGACCGGCACGATGGTCAGCAGTTCTTCGCTCTCGCCGGAATAGGAGATGCCGATGAACACATCATCCTGCGTCACCATGCCGAGATCGCCGTGGCTGGCCTCGCCCGGATGCACGAAATAGGCCGGGGTGCCGGTACTGGACAGGGTGGCTGCGATCTTGCGCGCGATGTGGCCGGATTTGCCCATGCCGCTCACGATCACCCGCCCCTTGCAGGCGAGGATCAGGTTGAGCGCATCCATGAACTCGGCATCGATGCGTTCGACCAACGCCCTGACGGCATCGGCTTCTATGGTCAATACGCGGCGGGCCAGTTCGAGCGCGCGCGGGGCGGCGGAAGCATGTTTGTTCATGGCGCGGATTATAGGGGAAGAGCTCCCCTGTGTCTTTTTCGGCATCCCGGCGCGAACGATTTTGAAACTCGTGGAAGTTAAGGCATCATCAGGCGCATGAACGATTCCTTGCAGCTCCTGCTCATCCTTCTTGCTGCCGCCGTGCTGGTGGTGGTGCTGTTCCGCCAGCTTCACCTGCCGGCCATGCTCGGCTATCTCATCGTCGGCGCGCTCATTGGGCCGCATGCACTGGGCTGGATACCCGACGCGCCGGAGACGCGCCATCTCGCCGAATTCGGCGTGGTGTTCCTGATGTTCAGCATCGGTCTGGAATTCAGCCTTGCCCGGCTGCGCGCCATGCAGCGGCTGGTGTTCGGGCTGGGCACGGCGCAGGTCGTCGCCACCATGCTGCTGGTCATGCTCACCTCGATGTTCTTCGATCTGGGCTGGGCGGCCGGACTGGCGCTGGGCGGCATCCTTGCCATGTCGTCCACCGCCATCGACAGCAAGATGCTGGTCGAGCGCGCCGAG
>JBBIGX010000072.1:0-5810 GCA_037447315.1 Gallionellaceae bacterium
CCAGCGCTTCCCAGGAATGCCCGCCGACGTAATGGAAGAACAGGAACTCGAACGCCACCGTCAGCGCCATCCAGAACAGTCCGGTGTGCCATGCCTCGCGCACCGAGGCGGGCGGCCAGCGACGCACGTATTGGCGGATGACCGCGGCGAACAACAGGATGCCGGTCGCGCAGGAGAGCGGGTGCGCCAACAACTCGGGGAGATATTCGCCATAAGTGAATTCGCGCAACGCGCCGTTGGCCATGGCGACGGCCAGCAACACGAACCAGGCAGCAAGGAGGCGGGTTTTCATCATGCCATTTTCGAGGGCAATTTGAGCGTGTCGCGCGTCACCATGAAGACGCCCTTTCCCCGATGATGCAGGGTGCACGCGGTCTTTTGCACCGGATCGACCCAGGCTTGCACCACCTCCAGCACGAAGAAACCGTATCGGTTCGCCATGCGGGTGTCCGCCACCTAGCACTCCAGTTCCTGTGTCGGGATGTTCAGCACGCATGCCTTCGTCTTCGGCAGCGTCTCGTAACTCAGGCTGCGTCCGCCGATCACGCAGCCGACCAGTGGCGGGACGAGTTCCATCATGGGGTGCCAGGTCTGGGTCATGATGTCGGCTTCGCCTTTGTGCGCGGTGGTCAGCAGCACGACCGGCCCGGGTTCGAGCAGGCGGCAGACCTGCTCCAGCGGAAAGGTTCTCTTGGGCATGACAGTCACCTCGCGTAGAATCGCGGCTGCACTATATCGCTGCATTCGTCCTTACGCCATATTCCCGTCGTGACCGCAGAAGTCGAACGTTTCTTTTCCGAGCAGAGCCCGCTCGCCGCCGAAGTCGCGTCGTTCCGTCCGCGCGCGCAGCAGCGCGAGATGGCGCTGGCCGTGGCCGAGGCGATACGCGACAACGCCATCCTCATCGCCGAGGCGGGCACCGGCACCGGCAAGACCTTCGCCTATCTGGTCCCCGCGCTGCTCAACGGCGGCAAGGTGGTGGTCTCCACCGGCACCAAGAACCTGCAGGACCAGTTGTTCCAGAAAGACCTGCCGATGGTGCGCGATGCGCTGAAGGCGCCGGTGTCCGTGGCCTTGCTCAAGGGGCGTTCCAACTATGTCTGCCACTACCATCTGGAACTGGCGCAATCCAACGGCCTGTTCAAGACGCGCGAGGATGTGAAGCATCTGGCGAAGATCGTGCATTACGCCAAGGTCACGCAGAGCGGCGACCGGAGCGGGCTGGCCGACGTGCCGGAGAACGCGCCGATCTGGATGCATGTGACCTCGACGCGCGACAACTGCCTGGGGCAGGAGTGTCCACGGCACAATGAATGCTTCGTGCTCAAGGCGCGCAAGGAGGCGATGGAGGCGGACGTGGTGGTGGTGAACCACCACCTGTTCTTCGCCGATGTGATGCTGCGCGACGAGGGGGTGGCCGAACTGCTGCCCGCCTGCAACACGGTGATCTTCGACGAGGCGCACCAGCTGCCGGAGACCGCCAGCCTGTTCTTCGGTGAGAGCCTTTCCACTTCGCAGTTGTTCGATCTGGCGCAGGATGCGCGTATCGAGGCGCTGACTCACGCTAAGGATTTCGCCGCGCTGCCGGTGGCGTGCGACGAGTTGGAAAAGGCGGCACGTGACCTGCGTCTGGTGTTCAAGCGCGAAGGCCGCATGGCGGCGCAGGCGACGGAAAGCATCCGGGAATTCGCACCTGCGTTGAAGGCGCTGGGCGAGAAACTGGACAGTCTGAACAATCTGCTGGAAAAACAGGCGGAGCGCAGCGAGGGCCTGGAGAACTGCCACCAGCGTGCGCGGGCACTGGCCGGCCAACTGAAGCACTGGCAGGAAGGGGATGTGCCGGAGACCGTGCGCTGGCTGGAAGTCTTCCACCATTCACTGCAGATCAACTCCACGCCGCTGTCCATCGCCGAGATTTTCAAGAAGCAGATCGACGGCCATGCGCGCGCCTGGATTTTCACCTCGGCCACGCTGGCGGTGAAGGGGAACTTTTCGCATTACCAGCACGAGATGGGGCTGACCGAGGCGCGTACCGCGTGCTGGGACAGCCCGTTCAACTATCCCGAGCAGGCGCTGCTGTATGTGCCGGACGGGCTGCCCGAACCGAACACCGAGGGCTATACCGATGCGGTGGTGCAGGCGGCGCTGCCGCTGGTCGAGGCCAGCGGTGGCCGTGCCTTCCTGCTGTTCACCAGCCTGCGTGCGATGCAGCGTGCACATGAGCTGTTGCAGGCCGAGTTCGACCGCAAAGGATGGAAATATCCGCTGCTGATGCAGGGCGAGGGCTCGCGCAACGAGTTGCTGGCACGCTTCCGCCAGTATGGCAATGCGGTGCTGCTGGGCAGCCAGTCGTTCTGGGAAGGCGTGGACGTGCGCGGCGAGGCGCTGTCGCTGGTGGTCATCGACAAGCTGCCGTTCGCGTCTCCGGACGATCCGGTGCTGGCGGCGCGCATCGCCGAGATGAACCGGCAGGGGCGCAACGCCTTCATGGAATTCCAGTTGCCGCGTGCCATCATCAACCTGAAACAGGGAGCGGGGCGGCTGATCCGCGACGAGACCGATCGCGGTGTGCTGATGATCTGCGACCCGCGCATCATCAGCAAACATTACGGCAAGCGCGTATGGCAGAGCCTGCCGCCGTTCCGGCGCACGCGCGCGGAGGCCGAGGCGGTCTCATTCTTTGCGCAGGCGACCGCGGAGGCGCATTGACTGGACGGGAAGTTTGTTGTCCACTGCACACGGCGACTGGCGGAGTGATGACGTTCTATGGCTGTGTTCGGTAATTTCCTGTGTGAACTGAGGTTCCGCATCGATGCGGACAACCTGGCGGTGCGCGCCGAGCAGTTGCGTGCACGCCTGAAACTCTGGCCTTACATGGTGCTGGGGCAGATGCTGGCCGAGCCCTTGTTCGTCTGGCTGATGTGGGATGCCGGGGAACCGCGCCACCTGCTGCTGTGGCTGGCCTGCGCCTACCTGCTGCACCTGGCGGAGTTCGTGACCTGGCTGGGCTATCGCGAGCATACGCACACCCTGGCGGAGTGTCGCGAGTGGAGCCGCCGTTTCCTGTTCTTCGCGCTGGTGATGGGCATGATGTGGGGCTTCGGCACGCTGTTCTTCTTCCCCACTTTCCTGATCGACCAAGTCCTGCTGATCTGCGTGATGGTCGGCCTCGCAGCCGGGGCGACCACCATGAACGCCACGCACCTGCCGTCCTTCTATGCCTACCTGCTCGGCCTGATGGTGCCGCTGATCTTCCGTGTGGGGGTGGAGCAGGACGAGACGCATACCGTCCTCGCGGCGATGCTGCTCCTGTTCGCGCTGCTGATGATGGGCGCTGGCCAGTTCCTCGGGCGTATCGTCATGCAGTCATTGCGCCAGCGGTTCGAGAACCAGATGCTGGCACGGCAACAGGCCGTGCTGAACGACGGGCTGGAGCAGAAGGTGCAGGAGCGCACTGCGCAGCTCCGGATCAAGACGGAAGAGGTGGCGCAGGTGCGCGATGTCACCATCATCGCGATGGCGACCCTGGCCGAGACACGCGACAACGAGACCGGCAACCATCTCAAGCGCACGCAGACCTATATCCGCACATTGGCCGAGCACTTGCGCGACCATCCACGCTTCAGCCAGTACCTGAACGACGACACCATCGAGTCGCTATACAAGCTGGCGCCGCTGCACGACATCGGCAAGGTCGGCATCCCGGACCATATCCTGCGCAAGCAGGGCAAGCTGACGCCGGAAGAATACGAGATCATGAAGCAACACCCCACCATAGGCGGCGAGGCGCTGGCGGCGGCGGAGGCTAGTCTGCCCGCGCCCAACCGCTTCCTGCACATCGGGCGCGAGATCGCTTCCTGCCACCACGAGAAGTGGGATGGCAGCGGCTATCCAAAGGGATTGAAAGGGGACGACATCCCCATCTCGGCGCGGCTGATGGCATTGGCCGATGTCTACGATGCCCTGATCTGCAAGCGTGTCTACAAGCAGGCGTTCTCGCATGCGGAAGCGGTGGCGTTCATCACCGGGGGACGCGGCAAGCATTTCGACCCGGACGTGGTGGATGCCTTCCTTGCCATCCAGGACGAATTCAGGCAGATATCGGAACGCTACAGCGATTGAGCCGTATCAGACCGCGTCTTGCCATAGCCAGGCGACTCCGCCCAGCGCGCCGAAGAGGATCGCCAGATGCAGCCAGGCCCAGAGCGCGTAACGCCGCGCCAGCTTCTCCGGTGACAGGTTGCCGAGCAGGAACAGGCGGCCGTCCTGCGGCTGGCGCAGGAAGTGCACGTCGGGTTCGGCGCGTGCAGCGGTAAGGCGCTTGTCCGCTTCGCGTTTCGCGGCCTGCCGCGCCAGCATCCATTCGTCGAGATCGAGGTGGCCGTTGCCGTCCAGGTCGAAACGCTGCATCAGGCTGGCCTTGTCCATTTTCCATTCACTGATCACTTGTTTGACCAGGTCGTTGCGGGTCACCGGATTGTTGCTGCCGCCTATCGTGCGGAACTCGCCCAGTGCATACAGCGGGTCGTTGCGGATCAGTTTCCATTCGGTGTAGCGGTGGTCGGCGACCTGCCAGGTGTCCTTGTGCCTCGTGACGATCTCCGCCCCGCGCGGATCGATCACGCAGCTGCCGCTGCCGTCGTCCAGACAGAACGGGGCTTCGCTCTGTCCCGTGGATTCTGTCTGCCAGTTGTTCTTGTGGTTCTTCTTTTCGACCTTGTAGCGGAACCACAGGCAGGGCAGTCGGGAATACTTGCCGAGTATGGGTTCACCATGCGCCTGTCCCGTGCCGACCAGTTCGACATAGCCCTGCGCGGCGGAGGCGACGCGCGAGGTGGGCGTGCCGCTGATCATGCGATAACGATGCAGCGCGGAGTACCAGGCGAAGACGCTGATCAGCGCGATGCCGGATAGCGTCCACAGCCAGCCTTCGCGGCTCCCCAATTGAAAACCGGCGAACAACAGGATGAGTTGTCCGCCGGAAGTGATGAGTTGCGCATACCGTTGCCGCAGGGAGTTCAGCATGACCATTCCCCGTGCGGCGGTATGCGTCGGGTCAGAAGCGGAAGCCCAGCTTGAAACTGGTGGATTGCGCCTCGCCGGTCTTGTCGAACTCCAGCGCGAAGTTGGTGGTGCCCAGGTTCAGGTTGGCGCCGGCGAAGAACTTGTTCTGCGAGAAGCTCTCGCCGGAGAAGCCGGTCGCAGCATCCGGGGTGCTGTTGGTCCACACCTTGCCGATCCCGGCGTAGGGGGTGAGCATGGCGAAGCCCTTGGAGATGGAAACATCCAGGCTCTTGGTGTCCAGCGCGAGCTGGTTCACGCCGGAGAGCTTGGTCAGCGCGCCGCGTACCGCGACGGCCGGCATGGTGGTGCTGCCGGGCATGAAGGCCCAGCGCAGTTCGCCGCCATACAGCTTGATGTCGGTGGTCGGCACGGCGGAGTAGAAGGCGCCGATGTCGATGTCCAGCGGCAGGCCCTTGGTCACATGCAGCTTGGGCACGTACAGGTTGCTGAAGTCGCTACCGGTCAGGGTGTTCCACAGTGCGGCGCTCTTGGCCAGTTTGGTCTGGGTCAGTTCGATGCCGAGGTCGAAACCGGTGACGCCCATGGATTCGGCCGGGACTAGGCCCTTGTAGCTCAGGGCGGAACCGAGGTCTTCCGAGACGTTGCGGAAATCCGCCTGGGTGCCGAGGTTGCCGATGTTGATGTTGCCGGCCAGGGCGGGTTGGGTGATGGTCAGAGCACAGGTTAGTACTAGCAGTTTCTTCATGTTGTCTTTCCTTTTGTGTTGGGAAGTTTTCGTTCGCGCC
>JBBIGX010000073.1:0-5800 GCA_037447315.1 Gallionellaceae bacterium
GATCTGCGTGATGGAGGCCGCACCATGACGGTTGGAAGTACCGACGCAGTCGGAGCCGGTGTCGCCGCCGCCGATGACCACCACATGCTTGCCGGCCACGTTGATCGGGTTCTTGCCGTCGCCTGCGATTTCCTTATTTTGCTGGATGAGGAATTCCAGCGCGTAATGCACACCCTTGAGTTCGCGGCCCGGCACCAGCAGGTCGCGCGGCTGCTCGGCGCCACCGGCCAGGATCACGGCATCGAACGCCTTTTGCAGTTCCTCGGGGCTGACTACCTTCTTCGCGTCGTTGGCGATGCCCTTGCCCGGTGCATCCTTGCCAACGAAGGTGTTGGTCTGGAACTTCACCCCCTCGGCGGCGAGCTGCGCCATGCGCCAGTCGATCAGACGCTTGTCCAGCTTGAAGTCGGGGATGCCGTAGCGCATCAGGCCGCCGATACGGCTGTTCTTCTCGAACACGGTCACGGCATGGCCGGCACGCACCAGTTGCTGTGCCGCTGCCAGACCGGCCGGGCCGGAACCGACCACGGCGACCTTCTTGCCGGTCTTCTTCTTCGCCGGTTGCGGCACAACCCAGCCGTTCTCGCCTGCCTTGTCGATGATGGCACGCTCAATAGACTTGATGCCGACTGCGTCGTTGTTGAAATTCAGCGTACACGCTGCCTCGCATGGAGCGGGACAGATGCGGCCGGTCACCTCCGGAAAGTTGTTGGTGGAATGCAGCACCTCGAGGGCACGCTGCCAGTTGCCGCGATACACCAGATCGTTCCAGTCGGGGATGATGTTGTTGACCGGGCAGCCGTTGTTGCAGAACGGGATACCGCAATCCATGCAACGGGCGCCCTGCTGCCTGGCTTCGGCATCGGTCAAGTGAGCGACGAACTCCTGATAGTGCTGCACGCGCTGCTCGACCGGCGCATAGCTTTCGCTGACGCGCTGGAATTCCATGAATCCGGTGGGCTTGCCCATTATGCGGCCTCCTTCTGTTGCTGCGCCGCGATCTCCAGCAGGGCGCGACGGTATTCTGTTGGCATGACCTTCACGAACTTCGGCAGGTATTGGCTCCAGTTATCGAGTATCTGTTTGGCGCGCGCGCTGCCGGTGTAGCGCAGGTGCTTCTCGATCTTGCCGCGCAGGGCGGCTTCGTCCGCCTTGTTCAGAGGGTTGAAGTGCACGCGGCCATGGCTGTCGATCTCACCAGTCTCGCTCAGCGCTGCCTCTTCCGGCACCGCTTCCAGTTGCACCATGGACAGGTTGCAGCGCTGCTTGAACATGCCGTCTTCATCCAGCACATAGGCCACGCCGCCGGACATGCCGGCAGCGAAATTGCGTCCGGTCTGGCCAAGCACCACCACCATGCCACCGGTCATGTATTCGCAACCATGGTCGCCCACGCCTTCGACGACAGCGACCGCGCCGGAGTTGCGCACGGCAAAACGCTCACCCGCCACACCGTTGAAGAACGCCTCGCCCGAGGTGGCGCCGTACAGCACGGTGTTGCCGACGATGATGTTGTCGACCGCGTTGAGTTTGCTGTCTTCGGGCAGCTTGACGATGATGCGGCCACCGCACAGGCCCTTGCCCACGTAGTCATTGCCTTCGCCTTCCAACTGGAGGGTGATGCCATGCGCAAGGAAGGCGCCGAAGCTCTGGCCGGCGGTGCCGCGCAGTTTCACGCGGATGGTGTCATCCGGCAGGCCGGCATTGCCGTAACGTTTGGCAACTTCATGCGACAGCATGGTGCCGACGCTGCGGTTGACGTTGCAAATGCGCGTCTCGATGGTGACCACACGCTGGCCGTCCAGCGCTTCCTTGGCCTGGGCGATGAGTTCGTTGTCGAGTGCCTTGCCCAGTTCATGGTCTTGCGACTCGACGTGACGACGCGCCACCTCACCCGCCACCTTGGGCTGGTGGAAGATCTTGCTGAAATCCAGCCCCTTGGCCTTCCAGTGCGTGATGCCCTTGCGCACGTCGAGCAGGTCGCTGCGGCCGATCAGGTCCTCGAACTTGCGAATGCCCATCTGTGCCATCAGTTCGCGCACTTCTTCGGCGACGAAGAAGAAATAGTTCACCACGTGCTCGGGCTGGCCGGTGAATTTCTTGCGCAGCGCCGGATCCTGCGTGGCAACGCCCACCGGACAGGTGTTGAGGTGGCACTTGCGCATCATGATGCAGCCTTCGACCACCAGCGGCGCGGTGGCGAAACCGAATTCGTCCGCGCCGAGCAGCGCGCCGATGACCACATCGCGGCCGGTCTTCATCTGGCCGTCCACCTGTACGGCGACGCGACCGCGCAGACGGTTCAGCACCAGTGTCTGTTGCGCCTCGGCCAGGCCCAGCTCCCACGGTGTACCGGCGTGCTTCACGGAGGACAAAGGCGATGCGCCGGTGCCGCCGTCGAAGCCGGAGATCACGATGTGGTCGGCCTTGGCCTTGGCCACGCCGGCGGCCACGGTGCCCACGCCGACTTCCGACACCAGCTTGACCGACACGGACGCGGCAGGATTGGCATTCTTCAGGTCATAGATGAGCTGCGCCAGGTCCTCGATGGAATAGATGTCGTGGTGCGGCGGGGGCGAAATGAGGCCCACGCCGGGCACGGAGTGACGCAGCTTGCCGATGTATTCGGATACTTTGCTGCCGGGCAGTTGACCGCCCTCGCCGGGCTTGGCACCCTGTGCCATCTTGATCTGGATCTGGTCGGCGCTGCTGAGGTATTCCGCCGTGACGCCGAAACGACCGGAGGCGACCTGCTTGATGCGCGAACGCAGCGAATCGCCGGGTTTGAAAGTCTGGTCGGCCTCGATGCGGTTCTTGCCGATGATCTCGGACAGTTTCTCGCCGCCGTGCAGCACCTTGAAGCGGTTGGCATCCTCGCCACCCTCGCCGGAGTTGGATTTGCCGCCGATGCGATTCATCGCAATGGCCAGCGTGGTGTGCGCCTCGGTGGAGATGGAGCCCAGCGACATCGCACCGGTGGCAAAGCGCTTGACGATCTCCTTGGCCGGTTCGACTTCATCCAGCGGGATGGCTTTGCCCGCGGGCTTGATCTCGAACAGGCCGCGCAGCGTCATCTGGCGCTGCGTCTGGTCGTTGATGAGCTTGGCGTATTCCTTGTAGGTCGCGTAATTGTTGTTGCGCGTGGAATGCTGCAGCTTGGCGATGGAATCCGGCGTCCAGGTGTGCTCTTCGCCGCGTACGCGGAACGCATATTCGCCGCCCGCATCCAGCATGCTGGCCAGTACCGGATCGTTGCCATAGGCGGCAGCATGGATGCGCACCGCCTCTTGCGCCACTTCCTTCAGGCCGATGCCCTCGATCTGCGTTGCGGTACCGGTGAAATACTGCGCCACGAAATCCTTGTTCAGGCCGATGGCCTCGAAGATCTGCGAACCGCAATAGGACTGGTAGGTGGAGATGCCCATCTTGGACATCACCTTCATCAGGCCCTTGTTGACGGCCTTGATAAAACGCTTCTTGGCATCCTTCACTTCCACGCCCGCCGGCAATTCCAGCGTGGGGATGGTGGCGAAAGCCAGCCACGGGCAGACCGCTTCGGCACCGTAACCGGCGAGCAATGCGAAGTGGTGCACCTCACGTGCCGAGCCGGTATCGACCACCAGACCGGCACTGGTGCGCAGGCCTTCACGTACCAAGTGATGATGCACAGCTGCGGTCGCCAGCAGCGCCGGGATCGCCACTCGTGCCGCGCTCACGGCGCGGTCGGACAGAATCAATATATTGCAGCCCTTGCCCACCGCTTTCTCGGCCGCCTTGCACAGCGCGGCGATGGCCTTCTCGCAACCGGCAGCGCCGTCCTTCACCGCATAAGTGATGTCCAGCACCTGCGACTTGTAGACGCCCTTGGTGAGCTTTTCGATGTCGTACAGCTTGGCGATGTCCTCCTCCGACAGCACGGGCTGGTGCACTTCCAGACGCGGCGCGGGCTTGGCCTCGTCGATGCCTAGCAGGTTAGGCTTGGGGCCGATGAAGGAGGTCAGCGACATCACGATCTCTTCGCGGATCGGGTCGATGGGCGGGTTGGTCACCTGGGCGAACAACTGCTTGAAGTAGTCGTACAGCCCCTTGTTCTTGTTCGACAGCACCGGCAATGCGGAATCCGTCCCCATGGAGCCGATGGCTTCTTCGCCGGCGGCGGCCATGGGCAGCATGAGGAACTTGGTGTCTTCCTGCGTATAGCCGAACGCCTGCTGAGTGTCGAGCAAATCGGCTTCGTGCTTCAACGCGAACTTGGACTGGGGCAGGTCGTCAAGGTAGAGGCGCGATTGCTCGATCCACTTGCGATAGGGTTTGGCGGTAGCGAGCTGGTTCTTCAGTTCTTCGTCGCCGACGATGCGACCGGCCTGCATGTCGATGAGGAACATTTTGCCTGGTTGCAGGCGCCACTTCTTGACCACCTTCTGCTCGGGGATGGGCAGCACGCCCATCTCGGACGCCATCAGCACGACGTCGTCTTCGGTGATGAGATAGCGCGCGGGACGCAGGCCGTTGCGGTCCAGCGTCGCACCGATCATGCGGCCATCGGTGAAGACCACGGCGGCGGGACCGTCCCACGGCTCCATCAGCGCAGCATGGTATTCGTAGAACGCACGGCGCTCTTCATCCATGAGCGGATTGCCGGCCCAGGCTTCCGGAATCAGCATCATCATGGCGTGCGGCAGCGAATAGCCGCCCGCCACCAGCAGTTCCAGTGCATTGTCGAAGCAGGCGGAGTCGGACTGGCCTTCGACAATCAGCGGCCACAGCTTGTCGAGATCCTTGCCCAGGAACTTGGACTGCATCGCGGCATGACGCGCCGCCATCCAGTTGACGTTGCCGCGCAGCGTGTTGATCTCGCCGTTGTGCGCGATCATGCGGAACGGGTGAGCGAGATCCCAGGCGGGGAAGGTGTTGGTGGAGAAGCGCTGGTGCACCAGCGCGAAGGCACTGACGACATCCTTGTCCTGCAGATCAAGGAAGTACTTGCCCACCTGGTCCGCCAGCAACATCCCCTTGTACACGATGGTGCGGGAGGACATGGACGGGACATAAAAACCCTTGCCCTGATCCTTGGGCAGGGCGCGCACGGCATGCTCGGCCGTCTTGCGAATCACAAACAGTTTGCGCTCGAACGCATCCTGGTCCGGCGTCTTTTTGCCGCGGGCAATGAACACCTGGCGCACGAACGGCTCGACCGCCTTGACGCTCTCGCCCAGCCCGGAATTGTCCACCGGCACATCGCGCCAGCCCAGCAGAATCTGCCCCTCGGCCTTGATCTTGGCCTCGATGACCTGCTCGCAGGCAGCACGCGCCGCCTTGTTACGCGGCAAGAACAGCATACCGACACCATAATCGCCGACGGTCGGCAATTCGATCTTGTTCTTGGCGACCGCGTTGCGCAGGAATGCGTCGGGAATCTGAATAAGAATGCCGGCTCCGTCACCTTCCAGAGGATCCGCGCCGACTGCACCGCGGTGGGTCAGGTTCTCGAGGATCTGCAGGCCTTCGCTGACGCGATCATGGCTGGCCCGGCCTTTGATGTGTGCTACGAAACCGACGCCACATGCGTCATGCTCGTTCTGTGGATCGTACAGCCCTTGCTGTTCCGGCAACGAAGTATTGCTCACTTGTTCCTCACCTCGGTCAATCCGATAAAAAGGCGGCCTCAGCCGCCTTCCGGTTGTTTTTTCGAAAGGGCGGGAATGCTACCTTAACCCGGGGGGAAGGGCAACTTGCAGGAATGCTCAGTGTAGAGAGCAAGTAATCTGTCCGGACTTGTAGCACGAGATTTGTCCGGTTT
>JBBIGX010000074.1:0-5791 GCA_037447315.1 Gallionellaceae bacterium
ATGCCGCGCCGAGGCCGATCAGCAGCACGCGGCGCGGGAAGCGCACGCCGTCGCGCAGCAGCAGGGTGGCCATCATCTCCTTGGTGTAATCCAGCTCCAGGTGCCAGGGGCGGGCGATGCGCATCGCGCCCTGTATCCAGAGCGAACCGAAATGCAGATAGCGGACACCCGCCTCCTCGCTGATGTCGATGGGATAACTCATTGTGCTTCCAGTTTCATGTGGCGGTGTTTGCGGATGAGGATGTGTGCCAGCTCCGCCAGACCTTCCAGCAGCGCCAGCACGATCAGGGTGAAGAGTGCACCGAACAGCAGCGCATCGGTGTTGAGCGGCACGTTGTAGCTGTACTGCGCCAGCGTCTCGTCCATCAGCTCGCGGTCGTTGCGGAACAGCACATGGATGGCTTTCAGCGGCAGGCTGGTCTGCAACGCGGACAGTTCGGCTGCGAAACGCTGTTTGCGCTGCATCATCATTTCGATGGCGTCCGCTTCCTCCTGGAAAGGCTTCTCGCTGCTGCTGCGGTGCAGTTCGACCAGCTTGCCGAGGTCACCGCCGAAATACTTGTCGGCGATGGCCTGGAACGGTTGCAGGTTCACCGTCACCTCGCGCAGATGTGCATCCACGCGCTTCTGGTACTGGTCGGCGAGATGGGGCACCTGCAAGCCGAGCAGCAGCGCGGCGCAGGCGGCGAGAACGATCAGGTAGCGGTAGACGATGGCGCTCATCGCCGCTTTAGCGGGCGGCCCACTGGTTGAGCAGCCAGCGCGCCCACTCGGTCACTTCGGTGGCGCTCATGCCCAGCGTGGCCTGCTGTTCCGCCAGCATGTCGCCGGCTGTGCCGTGCAGGTGCACGCCCAGCAGCAGCGCCTGTTCGGCGCTCAGCCCCTGACCGAGGAAAGCGGCGACCATGCCGGTCAGTGCATCGCCCATGCCGGCGCTGCTCATGCCGGGGTTGCCGGTCCGGTTCACATGCAGCTTGCCGTCGCAGGCAATCAGGCTGTCCGCCCCCTTGAGCACCACGCTGGCGTGATAGCGCTGGGCGATCTCCAGCACTGCGGCGGCACGGGCAGCCTGCACCTCCTCGGTCTTGCGGTGCAGCAGGCGTGCGGCTTCGCCGGGGTGCGGCGTCAGCACGGTGGCGGCCTTGCGTTCGAACAGCATGCCGCGCAGGTCGGGGCGTTCGGCCAGGATGTTCAGCGCATCGGCATCCAGCACCAGCGCTACATCGCGCTGGATGGCGTCGAACAGCAGCTTGTGCGCGGGCAGGCTGCGGCCAAGGCCGTTGCCGATGGCCAGCACATCGAGGTCAGGCAGATCGACCACCTGGCGTGCCGGATGCACCATCAGTTCCGGCATGCGCAGGTCCACCAGCGGCATCTTCTCGGCCAGCAGGCCGACATGCACGATGCCCGCGCCCATCTTGAAGGCGGCGCGTCCGGCCAGGAAGGCGGCGCCCAGCATCCCCTCGCTGCCGCCGACGATGCCGACCGTGCCGAACTGGCCCTTGTGGCTGTCCCGGGCGCGCGGCTGCAGGAAGGCGGCGACCTGTTTGCGGGTGACGGGGGTGGGGCGGGGGAGTTTCATGCGGTTTTCCTCGGGGTGTCAGGGTCGGCTGCATTATAATCGCAGCTTGTTCTCAACGCTTTTCAAGCTTGCCATGTTCCTCACTTCCATCGGTAAAGCCGCCCTTTCTTCCTTCCGTCTCGACAAGCTGCGCACCGCGCTCGCCGCCACCGGTAGCGGCGTTACCCTCGTAGACACGCGCCACTGCTATTTCACCGAGCTGTCCGCGCCGCTCGACGACGACAAGCAGGCCCTGTTGCAGCGCCTGCTCGGGCTGGATGCGCACGCCGGCGCACCGAAGACCGACGCTAGGACACAGTCTCTGCTGGTAGTGCCGCGCCTCGGCACCATTTCGCCCTGGTCTTCCAAGGCCTCCGATATCGCCAGGCATTGCGCACTTCCGCAGGTGACGCGCATCGAACGCGGCGTGATGTACTACCTGAAGAGCAAGAGCGGCAAGGCGCTTACCGCCGCCGAACAGCAGGCCGTGCTGCCCTTGCTGCATGACCGCATGACCGAATCCGTCCTGTTCGACATGGACGGCCTGGAAGAGAAGCTGTTCCGCCACGGCACGCCGCAGCCGCTGTCCAGCGTGGACATCCTCGAAGGCGGCAAACCGGCGCTGGAAGCCGCGAACCGCGAGATGGGCCTGGCGCTGTCGCCGGACGAGATCGACTACCTGGTGGAGAACTTCGCCAAGCTCAAGCGCAACCCCACCGACGTCGAACTGATGATGTTCGCGCAGGCCAACTCCGAGCACTGCCGCCACAAGATCTTCAACGCCGACTGGATCATCGACGACGAGGCGCAAGCCATCTCGCTGTTCGGCATGATCCGCAACACGCACAAGCTGCACCCGCAAGGCACCGTGGTCGCCTATTCGGATAACGCCTCGATCATTGAGGGCGCCGAGATCGAGCGCTTCTATCCGCGCGCCGACGGTAGCTATGCCTACAGCAAGGAGACCACCCACATCCTGATGAAGGTGGAGACGCACAACCACCCGACCGCCATCGCCCCCTTCGCCGGCGCGGCGACCGGCTCCGGCGGCGAGATCCGCGACGAGGGCGCTACCGGCATCGGCTCCAAGCCCAAGGCGGGCCTGGTCGGTTTCACCGTGTCCAACCTGCACATCCCCGGCTTCGAACAACCGTGGGAAGCGGACGGCATCGGCAAGCCAGGACGCATCGTCACACCGCTGCAGATCATGGTGGACGGACCCCTCGGCAGCGCCGCCTTCAACAACGAATTCGGCCGTCCCAACCTGGCCGGCTACTTCCGCACCTTCGAAGAGAAGGTGAACGGCGAAGTGCGCGGCTATCACAAACCCATCATGATCGCGGGCGGCGTGGGCAGCATCAAGGCTGAACACACTTACAAGCAAGACCTGCCGGAAGGCGCGCTGCTGATCCAGCTGGGCGGCCCCGGCATGCTCATCGGTCTGGGCGGCGGTGCCGCTTCTTCGATGGATACCGGCGCCAACGCCGAGAACCTGGACTTCGATTCCGTGCAGCGCGGCAACCCCGAGATGCAGCGCCGCGCGCAGGAAGTCATCGACCGCTGCTGGCAGATGGGCGACAACAATCCCATCTTGAGCATCCACGACGTGGGCGCGGGCGGTATCTCCAACGCCCTGCCGGAGCTGGTGCATGGCGGCGGCAAGGGCGCGCGCTTCGAGCTGCGCAAGGTGCCGAACGAGGAGCGCGGCATGTCGCCGATGCAGATCTGGAGCAACGAAGCGCAGGAGCGCTAC
Organism: Gallionellaceae bacterium; assembly: GCA_037447315.1. GTDB lineage: Bacteria > Pseudomonadota > Gammaproteobacteria > Burkholderiales > Gallionellaceae > Sideroxyarcus. Next base: position 3,315 of record JBBIGX010000074.1, read on the forward strand.
GTGCTCGCCATCCCGGCCGAGCGTCTGGATGAATTCACCGCCCTGTGTGAACGCGAGCGCTGCCCGTTCGCCGTGCTGGGCACGGCTGTCAGCGAAGATCGCTTGACCGTGCACGACGAATTGTTCGACAACAATCCCGTCGATATGCCGCTGTCCGTGCTGCTCGGCAAGCCGCCCAAGATGACGCGCAACGTGAAGCGCGAGCAGGTCAAGCTGCCGAAGTTCGACACGCGCAACATCCTCCTCAAGGAGGCGGTGGAGCGCGTGTTGCGCCTGCCCGCCGTGGCCGACAAGACCTTCCTCATCACCATCGGCGACCGTACCGTGGGCGGTTTCACCGCGCGCGATCAGATGGTCGGCCCGTGGCAGGTACCGGTGGCCGACGTGGCGGTGACCACCATGGGTTACCGCACCTATCGGGGCGAGGCCTTCGCCATGGGCGAACGCACGCCCATCGCCATCATCGATGCGCCGGCCTCCGGCCGCATGGCCATCGGCGAGGCCATCACCAACATCGCCGCCGCGCAAATTGAAAAGATCGGCGACATCAAACTCTCCGCCAACTGGATGGCTGCCGCCGGCCACCACGGTGAAGACGCCGCGTTGTATGACACCGTGAAGGCCGTGGGCATGGAACTGTGCCCGGCGCTCGGCATCAGCATCCCGGTGGGCAAGGACTCCATGTCCATGCGCACCGCCTGGGAAGACAATGGCGAGAAGAAAGCCGTGGTCGCCCCGGTCTCGCTCATCATCTCCGCTTTCGCGCCCACGCCGGATGTGCGCAAGACGCTCACCCCGCAGCTGGTGGCCGACACTGACACTGTGGTGCTGTTGTTCGACCTGGGGCAGGGCAAGAACCGCCTTGGCGGCTCCGCGCTGGCACAGGTGTACAAGCAAGTGGGCGATGTGGCGCCGGACGTGGATGATGCCGCCAAGCTCAAGGCCTTCTTCGAGCTGATCCAGCGCTTCAACCGCGAAGGAAAACTGCTCGCCTATCACGACCGTTCCGACGGCGGCCTGTTCGTGGCGCTGGCCGAGATGAGCTTCGCTTCGCACGTCGGCCTCGACATCCGTCTGGACGACCTCAAGGGCGACGACCTCGCCGTGCTGTTCAACGAAGAACTGGGCGCACTGGTGCAAGTGCGTCGCGACGACCTGGCCGACATCTTCGTGCTGTGCGAAGAAGCCGGTCTCGCCAACGTGCACGAAGTGGCCTGGCTCAATACCCGCGGCACGCTCAATATCACGCGCGGCAAGCAGCAGCTCTACAGCGAGAATGCCATCGCGTTGCGCCGCATGTGGTCCGAGACCACTTACCAGATGCAGAAGCTGCGCGACAACCCGTCCTGCGCGCAACAGGAATATGATCGCATCTTGGATGCGAAAGACCCCGGCCTGCATGTGAAGCTCAGCTACGACGTGAACGAGAGCCTCGCGCCCGCGCTGCTCACTTCCCGTCCCAAGATGGCCATCCTGCGCGAGCAGGGCGTGAACGGCCATGTCGAGATGGCCGCCGCCTTCGACCGCGCCGGCTTTCACACCGTGGACGTGCACATGAGCGACATCATCAGCGGTCGTGTGAAGCTGGACGACTTCAAGGGCGTGGTCGCCTGCGGCGGCTTCTCCTACGGCGACGTGCTGGGCGCGGGCGAAGGCTGGGCCAAGTCCATCCTGTTCAACCCGCGTGCGCGTGACGAGTTCGAAGCCTTCTTCCAGCGTACCGACACCTTCGCGTTGGGTGTATGCAACGGCTGCCAGATGATGAGCAACCTGCACGAGATCATCCCCGGTGCCGAGAATTGGGCGCACTTCTCGCGCAACCAGTCCGAGCAGTTCGAAGCCCGCTTCGTGATGGTGGAAGTGCAGCAATCGCCCTCCATCCTGTTCGACGGCATGGCCGGCAGCCGCATGCCCATCGTCGTCGCGCACGGCGAAGGTTATGCCGACTTCGGTAACACCAAGAAGCTGCACGCCGCGCAACCGCTGGTCACGCTGCGCTACGTGGACAATCACGGCAAGCCGACCACCACCTATCCGCTCAACCCCAACGGCTCGCCGCAAGGCATCACCGGCCTCACCACGCCGGATGGCCGCTTCAGCATCATGATGCCGCACCCCGAGCGCGTGTTCCGTGCCGTGCAGAACTCCTGGTATCCCAAGGAGTGGCAGGAGAACGGCGCCTGGTTGCGCATGTTCCAGAATGCGCGGAAGTGGGTGGGGTAAGTTTGGTGTTGTAGAGGGAATTAAAAAGGAGTCTGGCAAGCTCAATGGGCCGGAAGCCAAGGCGGTGACGCCGGAACAGATGGAGCGCTCGCGGGTGCAGGCCGAGAGCCTCCGGCTCAAGCGCGAGAACGAAATCCTAACAGGCCGTTGAAAAACTACTGTGGCGGGCCATCTGCGGCGTTGCACGGTGCTCGCTTTCTCGCCTATCTATTTGATAGGTCTCGGTCGCTGCGCTCCTTGCGCCTTGCATCTGG
>JBBIGX010000075.1:0-5761 GCA_037447315.1 Gallionellaceae bacterium
CGCCCAGCACCAGCGTGCCCAGCGGCAGCAGGATAGTGCCGATCGGGTCGATATGGCGCAGCGGATTGAGCGAGATGCGTCCCTGCTGCCAGGCCGTCATGTCGCCGAAATGGCGTGCCACATAGCCGTGCGCCGCCTCGTGCAGGGTGATGGCGAACAGCACCGGGATGGCTGCCACGGCGATGAGTTGTATCAGATGGTCCATCTAGTCCTTGATCCCGAAAGGTTGCACATCGCCCCGCCCGGCCCGCACCAGTTGCGGCGCATCCCCGCTCAGGTCGATCACCGTGGTCGGATCCAGTCCCACTGCCCCGCCCTCGATGACGAGATCGACACGATGCTCCAGGTGTTCGCGTATCTCGTCCACGTCGGTCAGCGGATGATGCGCCTCGGGCAGGATCAGCGTCGCGCTCAACAGCGGCTCGCCCATCTCCTCCAGCAGCGCCAGCGCCACCGGATGATCGGGGATGCGCACTCCGACGGTGCTGCGTTTGGGATGCTGCAGCCGGCGCGGCACTTCCTTGGTCGCCTGCAGGATGAAGGTATAGGCGCCGGGCGTGTTGTTCTTGAGCAGGCGAAACTGCACGTTGTCCACCCGCGCGTAATTCGAGAGTTCGGACAGGTCGCGGCAGACCAGTGTCAGGTGATGCTGCTCGTCCAGACCGCGGATCTGGCGGATGCGCGCCACCGCGTCTTTGTCGTCCAGATGGCAGCCCAGCGCATAACCGGAATCAGTGGGATAGACGATCACCGCGCCGTCGCGCAGCATGGCCACCGCCTGGCGGATCAGGCGCGCGTTGGGATTGTCGGGATGGATATTGAAGAACTGGGCCATCAGGCGGCTTTCAGCTGGGCGGCATCCTGCCACTGTTCCCATACCGGCCGGCAACCGGCCGGCAGGTCGGGCAAACGCCCGAGGTCGCGGTAGCTCTCCTCCGGCCCGTGGAAATCCGAACCGCAGGAGGCCAGCAGGCCGAACTCTTCGGCATAACGCGCGAATTCCGCATATTGCGGCGGCGTATGGCTGCCGGTCACGACCTCCAGCGCCTGCCCGCCCAGTTCCACGAACTCGGCCAGCAACTCGCGCAGGGTGGTCTCGCCCATGCTGCACCTGCCCACCATGTACCGTCCCGGATGCGCCAGCACCGCAATGCCGCCGCTGCCGCGTATCCACGAGACGGCATCCGCCAGGCTGGCCCATTGGTGCGGCACATAACCGGGCTTGCCGTTCGCCAGATAACGGTTGAACACGCGCTTCACATCCTTGCAGCACCCGGATTCGACCAGATAGCGCGCGAAATGGGTGCGGCCGATCATGTTGGGGTTGCGGGTGTAGCGGTATGCACCTTCCAGCGTGCCGCGGATGCCGACCTTGGCCAGCTCTTCTGCCATCTTTTGCGCGCGCTGGCTGCGTCCGCTGCGCACCTGCTGCAGGCCTTGCGCCAGCGGCGGATAAGCCGGGTCGATACCCAGCCCGACCACATGCAGGGTGTGCTTGCGCCAGGTCACCGAGATCTCGACACCGTTGATGAAATGCATGCCGCGTTCCGCCGCCGCCGCCCGCGCCTCGTCCAGACCATCGAGCTCGTCATGATCGGTCAGTGCCAGCATCGTCACTCCGCGTTCGGCCGCACGCTCGACCAGTTCGGCCGGCGCCAGCGTGCCGTCAGAGGCGTTGGAATGACAATGGAGATCGATGTTCAGCATGGCAGATCAGGCGTCACCGCCGCCTTTCTTCATCACTTTCCCCTCTTCGGCGCGCTTCTTGCGCACCTCTTTCGGGTCGGCGATCAGCGGGCGGTAGATCTCGATGCGGTCTTTCTCGCGCAGCACCGCGTCGGCCTTGCTCAATTTGCCGAAGATGCCGTACTTGGCTTTTTCAGGATCGATCTCGGGATATTTGGCGAGAATGCCGGACATGCGCACCGCCTCGCCCAATGTGGTACCGGACGGCACATTGAATTTGAGCAGCGTCTGCTCATGCGGCAAGGCGTAGACCAGCTCGATATTGATATTTTGAGCGTTCATGCTGTGGTGTAGATCTTCTCTGCACGGTGGATGAAAGCATCCACGAAACTGTTGGCGATGTAATGGAACACGGGCCCCACCAGTTTCTCCAGCAACTTGCTGGAGAACTCGTAATGCAGGCGGAATTCTATTTTACAGGCTTCCTCGCCCAGCGGGATGAAACGCCAGTTTCCGTCCAGATGCTGGAACGGCCCCGACTTCAGCTTCATCTCGATCAGGAAAGGCGGCTCACGCCGGTTCTCGGTGGAAAAATGCTGCTTGATGTGGTGATAGTCGATATGCACGGTGGCATGCATAGTCGTGTCTTCCATCTTGTCCACGGTCGCCCCGCCGCACCAGGGCAGGAACTCCGGATATTCCTCCACCCGGTCCACCAGATTGAACATCTGCTCCGCCGTGTGCGCCACCAGCACCGTCTTCTCAACCAACGCCATGCTTCATCAAGCCCTTCACGAAAGGCTGCTAGAATATCGCAACCCTAGGCAAAACTCACCCGAATGAGCATCATCCAGAACAAAAAAGCCTTCCACGACTACTTCATCGAAGACAAATATGAAGCCGGACTCATGCTGGAAGGCTGGGAAGTCAAAGCGATACGCGCCGGCCGCGTGCAGCTCAAGGAGGCTTATGTACTGGCCAAGGACGGTGCCCTGTGGCTGTTCGGCTCACACATCAGCCCGTTGCAGAACGCTTCCACCCACATTCACCCCGACCCCGTGCGCACGCGCAAGCTGCTGCTGCACAGACACGAGATCGATAAGCTCATCGGCAAGGTGCAACGCGCCGGCTATACCCTGATGCCGCTCGACATGCACTACAAAGGCGGCCGCATCAAGCTGGAGATCGGCCTCGCCAAGGGCAAGAAAGAGCATGACAAGAGAGCCTCCGAAAAAGAACGGGAAGCGAAGCGCGAAGCCGCCAGTGCAATGAAAAAAGAACGGCGCTGATTGCGAGGCTCTCTTGCGGCGAAGGCTAACTTGCGCAGCAAGTTAAACCGCGTAGCGGTGGCCGTAGCCACAAACATTGAATGCAAGGAGGCAAAGTATGAAATGGCCATTCACCGCTACCACGCTAGCCCTGACCCTCCTGCTGCCCGTCACAACCGTCGCCCAACCTAAAGGAGTTCCCATGACGACAACGACACAAACCGCTTATCTCGCCGGCGGCTGTTTCTGGGGGATGGAAGAACTGGTGCGGCAGATCCCCGGGGTGCTGGAGACTGAGGTGGGCTACACCGGCGGCGACACGCCGAACGCGACGTACGACCTGGTGAAGACCGGCCGCAGCGGCCATGCCGAGTCGCTGAAGATCGTGTTCGACCCGGCCAGGCTCACCTATCGCCACCTGCTGTTCGAGTTCTTCCGCATGCACAACCCGACCACGAAGAACCAGCAGGGCAACGACATCGGCACACAGTACCGCTCCGCCATCTTCTACATGAGCGAGGAACAGAAGCGTACCGCGCAGGAAGTCATCCGCACGGTGGACGCTTCCGGCGAATGGGGAGCGAAGGTGGTGACCGAGGTGGTGCCGTTCAAGGAATTCTGGCGCGCCGAGGACTATCACCAGAAATATCTGGTGAAGCATCCGCACGGCTACACCTGCCACTTCAAACGCCGTTTCCGCCTGGGGGAATGAATATGGGATGGAAGTCCGTGGATGGCATCGTCCTCACCCTGTGGGTCGGCAGTTTGTGGACGGTGGGTTACCTGGCCGTCCCCATCCTGTTCCAGGCCCAGCCAGACAGGCAACTGGCCGGCATGCTGGCGGGCGAGATGTTCCGTGTGCAAGGCTACATCGGCATCGCCTGCGCGCTCTATCTGTTGCTGCGCGATGCATTGAGATTCGGCAAGCTGTCCTTGCGCCAGCCGGCCTTTCTCGCCGTCGCGCTGATGTTCGCCATCACGCTGGCGATCCAGTTCGGCATCCAGCCGCTGATGAACGGATTGAAGTCGCAGGCACTGCCCATGGAAGTGATGCAAAGTCCGCTGGCCGACAGCTTTGCCATGTGGCATGGTATCTCCAGCATCCTGTATCTTATCGCGAGCCTGCTCGGGGCCAGCTTGGTCTATCTGACCTTCCGCACCCGATGAAAAAGGGCCGCTGGCGCGGCCCTTCTCGCTTCGTAACGCTTGCCGGAGATCAGGCCTTGAGCGCCACGACGATCTCGTCCAGCATCTTCTTCGCATCGCCGAACAGCATGCGGTTGTTCTCCTTGTAGAACAGCGGATTATCCACGCCCGCATAACCGGATGCCATGCTGCGCTTCATCATGATCGAGGTCTTCGCCTTCCATACCTCCAGCACCGGCATGCCGGCGATGGGGCTGCCCGGCTCTTCCTGCGCGGCCGGGTTCACGATGTCGTTGGCACCGATCACGATGGCGACATCGGTATCGGGGAAGTCGGCATTGATCTCGTCCATCTCCAGCACGATGTCATACGGCACCTTGGCCTCGGCGAGCAGCACGTTCATGTGGCCGGGCATGCGTCCCGCCACCGGATGAATGCCGAAGCGCACATTGACGCCCTTCTCGCGCAGCAGTCGGGTGATCTCGTACACCGCATGCTGTGCCTGCGCCACGGCCATGCCGTAGCCCGGCACGATGATCACGTTCTTCGCTTCGCGCAACAGCTCGGCGGTCTCGGTCGCGCTGATCGGGGTCACTTCGCCGGCCGGTTGCGTGTCGCCGGCCTTGGCCGGCTTGCCGCCGCCGGTGCCGAAGCCGCCCGCGATGACGCTGATGAAGTTGCGGTTCATCGCACGGCACATGATGTAGGACAGGATGGCACCACTGGAACCGACCAGCGCGCCGGTGACGATGAGCAGGTCATTGTTGAGCATGAAGCCGGTCGCCGCCGCCGCCCAGCCGGAATAGCTGTTCAGCATGGAGACCACCACCGGCATGTCGGCACCGCCGATGGCCATCACCATATGGATGCCGAACAGCAGGGCGATCGCCGTCATCACCGCCAGCGCGATCATGCCGGTACCGGTCGATTCGACATGCAGGAACACCCAGCCGAACACGATGACGACCAGCAGTCCCAGCAGATTCAGCCCGTGGCGTCCCGGCAGCAGCAGCGGCTTGCCGCCGATCTTGCCCGACAGTTTGCCGAACGCGATGAGGGAACCGGAGAAAGTCACCGCACCGATCAGGATGCCGATGTAGATCTCGATCTCGTGGATCGCCCTTTCCGCATGGGACAGGTTCAGCGCCGCCATCGGGTCGATGTAGTTGGCGAAACCGACCAGACAGGCGGCGAGACCGACCAGGCTGTGCATCAGCGCGACCAGTTCCGGCATCTGCGTCATCTGCACCTTGCGCGCGGCATACAGGCCGACGCTGCCGCCCACCAGCATCGCGCCGATGATCCAGGGCAGTCCGTTTGTAGTGACGCGCGGGCCGAACACGGTGGCCAGCACAGCGAGCGCCATACCGATCATGCCGTAGAGGTTGCCGCGCCGCGAGGACTCGGGATTGGCAAGGCCGCCGAGGCTCAGGATGAAAAGTATCGTCGCGCCGATATACGCAACTGTCACCAGACTTGCAGAGATCATCATCAATCCTTATTTGCGGAACATCGACAGCATGCGTTTGGTCATGGCAAAGCCGCCGAACATGTTCACCGCCGTCAAGGTGATAGCCACCACAGTCAGGCCGAGTATCCAGCCGTCAGGGCGACCGAAGCTGACCAGCCCCGGTGGCGCGACCTGCACCAGCGCGCCGATG
>JBBIGX010000076.1:0-5734 GCA_037447315.1 Gallionellaceae bacterium
GCACTTCTGGATCTCGACGCTCGGCATCCTGCTCTACATCACCGCGATGTGGGTCTCCGGCATCATGCAGGGTCTGATGTGGCGTGACTATGACGAGTACGGCACGCTGACCTACACCTTCGTCGAGTCCGTGTCCGCGATGCATCCGTTCTACGCGATGCGTGCGATCGGCGGCCTGATCTTCAACATCGGCACCTGGATCGCCCTGTACAACATCGTGATGACTGTGCGCACCGCAAGTGCCGCGCGCAGTGCCAGCGCTGTTCCGGCTAATGCATAAGGGGAGTGAATAACATGTCTGATCACGACAAAATCTATTCGACAAAGCTTCAGGACAAGGCTGAACGCAGCACGCTCCTGATGTTCGTGCTGGTCGCCATCGCGGTGGCGATCGGCGGCATCGTGGAAATCGTTCCGCTGTTCTATCTGCCGAACACGGCGATGTGCCAGAACGATGCGACCTGCAACAACACGCAGCACAAGGATCAGAACGGCAACGTCATCCCGATGGACAAGATCATCTGGAACCCGGCGACCTCGGCACACAAGACGCTGGATGAATGGCAGCCTGGCGATGGCGTACGTCCATACAAGCCGCTGGAGTTGGCGGGTCGCAATGTCTTCATCCGCGAAGGCTGCTTCCTGTGTCACTCGCAGATGATCCGCCCGTTCCGCGACGAGAAGGACCGTTATGGTCACTACTCCATCGCTGAAGAATCCATGTATGACCATACCTACCAGTGGGGTTCCAAGCGTACGGGTCCGGACTTGGCGCGTGTCGGCGGCAAGTATTCCGATGAATGGCACCGCCGCCACCTGCGTTATCCGCGCGATGTGGTGGAAGAGTCGGTGATGCCCAACTACTTCTGGCTGGAAAACAAGCCGGTCAACGTGGAAGAGACGATCGAGACCATGAAGGTGCTGACCATCATGCCGTTCAACCCGGTGCCGAAGACCATCTACACCGATGCATACATTGCAGCTGCGCCGGCCGAGCTGGAAGGCAAGACCGATATGGACGCATTGATCGCATTCCTGCAGAGCCTGGGCAATCACATCAAGTTCGAAGAAGGTGTGAACTACCGTGACTAAGCTGATGGGATACCTTGGCATGGATGTCGAAGCCATGACCACGAACGACTGGCTGGGCGTGTTCTTCGTCCTGGTCGCGGCAATCGGCATGGTGGTGACCTATGTCATGGTGTTCAGGCCGTCCAACAAGGAAAAATTCGATGCCCAGAGCCGCATGGCTCTGGACGACGACGACCCTATCAAACTGGGAGATAAAAGATGAGCGATAAACACGATGCAAGCAGCGTGCCGACAACCGGGCACGTCTGGGATGACGATCTGGGCGACTATATCAATCAGCCGCCCAAGTGGTGGATGCTGGGTCTGACGGCCAGCGCGATCTGGGTTGTGGTGTACTTCCTGTACTACCCCTCCATTCCGCTGTCCAGCGCCGGTACATGGTTCAAGGGTTTGGGCGGTTGGACTGCCATCTCCGAGATGGATGCCGACAAGAACGTGGTGGATGAGGTCCGTGGCAAGTACGAGGCCAAGCTGAAGGACATGACCCCGGCAGCCATCCTTGCGGACAGCGAACTGTCCGAGTATGTGACCCGTTCCGGCAAGGTGTTGTTCGGCGACAACTGCGCAGCCTGCCATGGCCAGAACGGTGTCGGTACGCACGACAAGCAAGGCTTGTTCGCCCCCATCCTGAACGACGATGACTGGTTGTATGGCGGCACGATCGATACTATCTACGAAACCATCAAGGGGGGCCGTCAGGGCATGATGGTGGCGCACGAGGGTATCCTGAGCGATGCGGAGATCGATACGCTGGCCAATGCTGTGGCGGCTGGCAAGCCGACCTCCACCCCGCTGTTCGCCGAGAAGGGTTGTACGGCTTGCCACGGTGAAGACGGTAAGGGCATGCCGGCCATGGGTTCTGCCAACCTGACCGACAACGTGTGGCGTTTCGATGGTTCCCTCGAGGGCATCAAGTACACCATCAAGCATGGCGTGAATGCCGGAACCCCGAATACGCGCGTGGCGGTGATGCCGGCATTCCAGGGCGGCAAGCTGTCCGATGCCGAGATCAAGAAGCTGGCTGTGTACGTCTACAAATTAGGCGGCGGTCAGGCACAGTAATTCTGTAGGACCTGCCCGGCCAAGGTCGGGCAGGCCATAACGTAAGGAGAGCAGCTATGAATCAGGATATGGTTTTCTGGGGTGTCATCATTTCCCTCGTAGGAACGATTGCCGTCGTGGGTTGGCTGTTCTATATGGTATTCCGTAATGCCACTCGGGATCAGGACAAAAAGTAACGGTCAATTGCTGTGTTGAGGAGGAGAGCTTGCTCTCCTCCTTTTCTTTTGTATGAAATATCACTGAATGGGGCGAAGCAAAACAGTAGAATCGCCGAATCGAAATATTCCCTTTTCCGGGGTGATCGTGTGTTTTCGGGAGGACAGGCATGAATCAGGAAGTTGAAAAGAAAGAGCCGGGTGAAGTCACCGCCCTGTATCACGAGTTCGAGACGTGGACCGTCAATACGGGTGGACAGACCATCCATGCCAAGCGCATGCCGGGGTTCTTCCGGTCGCTGAAGGACAAGACGCAGCTGGCATTGTGGTTGCCGTTCTTCTTCCTGCCGTATCTGCGCTGGAACGGCAATCAGGCCATCCTGTTCGACATTCAGAACCGCCAGTTCCACTTCTTCAACCTGACGGTGTTGCCGCAGGATATCTGGATGCTGTCGCTGCTGCTGCTGGTGGCGGCAATGACGCTGTTTGCCGTGACTTCCGTCGCATCGCGCGTCTGGTGCGGCTTTTTCTGCTTCCAGACGGCCTGGACCGACTGGTTCACCTGGCTCGAAGACAAAATCGAGGGCAACCCGTCCGCGCGCCGCAAGCTGGAAAGCGCGCCATGGGACTTCGACAAGATCCGCAAGAAAACGATCAAACACGCTTTGTGGATACTGCTCTCGCTGTTTACGGGCATCAGTTTCTCGATCTGGTTCGTTGATGCCTTTCAGTATTGGCATGACTTGCTTCATTTCGATCTGCCACTGGTTGGCTGGGTGGTGATCATCATGTTTTTTTTCGGCACCTATATTCTTGCCGGTTTCCTGCGCGAACAGACCTGCTTCTGGCTCTGTCCATACGCGCGCATCCAGGGCGTGATGACCGATAGCCAGACCATACTGCCAACCTACGATTACACGCGCGGCGAACCGCGCGGCAAGATCCGCAAGGGCGGAGAGGTGGTGCCGCAGCAGGGGGACTGCATCGACTGTTTCCAGTGCGTGCAAGTCTGCCCGACCGGGGTGGATATCCGCAACGGGCAACAACTGGGCTGCATCACCTGTGGTCTGTGCATCGATGCCTGCGATGCGGTGATGGACAAGATCAACAAGCCGCGCGGACTGATCCGCTATGCCTCGCTGGACGAGCTGTCGGGCAAGCCCACCCGCAAGATGTACCAGCATCCGCGCACGCTGGTCTATATCGGCATCATCGTGCTGGCACTGGCTGGCATCGTCTGGGGGTTGACGCATCTCGGGTCGATGACCTTGAAAATCATCCATGAGCGGCAGCCGTTGTATGTGGTGATGAGCGATGGTTCGATCCAGAACAAGTTCGATTTCAAGGTGCTCAACAAGACCGACAGGGATCTGCGTGTGAAGGTCACGGCCGTGGAGGGCGTCAAAGATCAGGTCATTCTGGGTGCCGAACATAATCCGGTGACGCATCATGGCCGGGGCACCTCCTTTACCATTTTCGTCAAGGCGCCGGCAGTCAACATGGAGAAGGACGTGGTGCCCATCCGCTTCCGTGTCGAGGCGGTGGACGACCCGAATGTGTATGCGGAATACACCAGCCAGTTCTATGGCCCGAAGCGATAGGTTCCGGCAATGATCTCACAAGACCACAAATCCGGATTGCGCAACCCTTGGCTGCTGGGCCTGTTGTTGCTCATCGTATTCGTGTTGAGCGTGAATGCGGTGTTCATCTGGTTCGCCACGCATAACCCGTCGGCGCTGGTGGACCGTGAATACAAGACCAAGGATCGCAAGACCAATGCGCAGGTGCTGGCCGAACTCGGCAGGCATCAGGCGTTGGCTTGGCAGACGACGGTCAGCAAACCGAAAGAGCTGATCCAGGGCCGGCCGACGATGTATGAGATCTCCGTGGCGGACAAGGATGGCAAGCCGGTCAGCGGCGAGATGCAGGTGGAGGCATACCGGGCTTCGGATGCAAGCCAGGACTTCGTCACGCCTTTCAAGGAGGTCTCGGCCGGGAACTATCAGGGCTACATCACTTTCCCGCTGAAGGGCTACTGGGAGCTGCACATCCATGTTGTGCGTGGTGCCGACCAGTTCACCGTGAATACCGAGCGCTTCAAGGTGGCTGAAGCTGTTCGCTGAATCCTCATTCAGCGATGAGTCACAGCAATAACGACGCGGCAGGCTGCTTCCATTGCGGCTTGCCCATCCCCCCCGATGCGCAATTCCATTCGGTTCTGGAGGGGCGGGAGCGACACTTCTGCTGCTTCGGTTGCCAGTCGGTGTGTGGCGCCATCTATGAAGCAGGCCTGCAGGGCTATTACCAGCGCACACCGGAGGGCGTGCTGCTCGGCCCTCCGCCGGAGCCGCCCAAGGACATTGACATCTACGATTTCGATGAGGTGCAGCAGGAGTTCACCACCTGTTCCGGCGATGTACGGGACATCCATCTGCTGGTTGAAGGTATCCATTGCGCCGCCTGCGTATGGTTGATCGAACGCGGCCTCAAGCGTGTTCCAGGCGTCCTTTCGGCCGAGGTCAATCTGGCCGGCAAGCGCCTGCACCTGCGCTGGGACAATAGTCAGAGCAAACTGTCGGAGCTGATCAAGGCTTTGGCGCGGATCGGCTATTCAGCCGTACCCTACAATCCCGAGACGGCGGAAGGCGCGATCAAGAAAGCCAACCGCGCCATGCTGTTCCGTCTGTTCTTCGCCGGGTTCGCTGCGATGAACATGATGTGGATTGCCATTGCGCTCTATAGCGGGGCGAATCAGGATGAGTTCCGCAGTTTCTTCCACTGGATGGGGTTGCTGCTGGCGACACCGACGCTGCTCTATTCCGGCTACCCGTTCTTCAAGGGGGCGGCAGGCGGTCTGCGCGCCGGACATCTGACCATGGATCTGCCCATCGCCTTGGGATTGTCGGTCACCTATGCCTATTCCCTGTACGTGACGATTACCAACAATCAGCATGGCGAGGTGTATTTCGATACCGTCACCAATCTGACCTTCGTGATTCTGATCGGGCGATATCTGGAGGGTATGTTCCGGCACCAGGCGGTATCGGCCACCAAGCGCCTGATGGAGCTGCAGCCGCGTGTGGCGCTGCTGATCAAGGACGGTCAGGAGCAGATGACCCCCATTCGTGCGATCAAGCCGGGCGACCGGGTGCTGGTCAAACCGGGCTATACCGTGCCGGTCGACGGTGTCGTGCTGGAAGGGCGCAGCGCGGTGGATGAGGCCATGTTGAGCGGCGAGTCGGTGCCGGTGCACAAGCAGGCGGGTGATAGGGTGTCGGCGGGAACGGTGAACACCTCGGGGGCCTTGCTGGTGGAAGTGCGTAGCCAGCTGCAGGACACGACGCTGTCGAGGATCATCCGCCTGGTCGAAGAGGCCCAATCCTCCAAGGCGCCGATCCAGCGGCTTGCCGACACCATCGTCCCGT
>JBBIGX010000077.1:0-5718 GCA_037447315.1 Gallionellaceae bacterium
CACACGCCCCCTCCGTCACGGCCAAGGCACTGATCGTTCCCCATGCCGGCTATATGTATTCCGGCCCGGTCGCCGCACAAGCCTATGCACAACTGCTCCTCAACGCCGACCATATCCGCCGCGTGGTGCTGCTCGGCCCCACGCACCGCGTCGCGGTGCGCGGCCTGGCGCTGCCGGAGGCGGACACCTTCGTCACACCGCTGGGACGCATCCCGCTCGATTTGGATGCCATGCGCGATCTGTCCGCCCTGCCGCAGGTCACGCTCAGCGCGCAGGCGCACGCGTTCGAACATTCACTGGAAGTGCAACTGCCCTTCCTGCAGATGGCGCTGAACGGTTTCCAGCTGGTACCGCTGGCAGTGGGAGACGCCCGCGACGAGGAAGTGGCCGAAGTGCTGGAGCGCGTCTGGGGCGGTGACGAGACGCTGATCGTGGTCAGCTCCGACCTGTCGCATTATCTACCCTACGAAGTCTCGCAACTGGTGGACCGCAAGACCGCGCAGGACATCCTCCACCTGCGGCGCGGCATCACACACGACGAGGCATGCGGCGCGACGCCGATCAACGGCCTGCTGCTGGCTGCGCGCCGGCACCACATGACCCCGCACCTGCTCGACCTGCGCAATTCCGGCGACACAGCCGGCCCGCGCGACAGCGTGGTCGGCTATGCCGCGTTCGCTTTCACCGAAAAGAGTAGCAATGCTCGACATTGAAAAAGGCACCGTGCTGCTGCGCCTGGCGCGCGCCGCCATTGCGCGCGAACTGGGTTTCGTCTCGCACGACCTGCCGCGCAGCGACTGGCTGGAGCAGCCCGGCGCCACCTTCGTCACGCTGACCCTGAACGGCCGCCTGCGCGGCTGCATCGGCAGCCTGGAAGCGCATCGCGCGCTATACGATGACGTGTGCCACAACGCGGTGGCCGCCGCCTTCCGCGACCCGCGTTTCCCGCCGCTGCGCCGCGAGGAATTCGCGCAAGTCGTGATCGAGGTCTCCCTGCTCGGCACACCGGAGCCGCTGCCTAGCGGCAACGAGACCGACGTCCTGTCCCGTCTCCGCGCCGGACGGGATGGAGTGATCCTCGAATACGGGCACAGCCGCGCCACCTACCTGCCGCAGGTCTGGGCACAATTGCCGGAACCGTCCGACTTCATCGCACACCTGAAGGAAAAGGCGGGACTGCCGGCGGATTTCTGGTCGGGCGACATCCGTCTGTCGCGCTACGGCGTGCAGAAGTTCAGCGAAGAAGTCAGCGATGGATGAGCCGATCGGCATCGAGGAGCGCTATCCGGCGCGCTACTGGCACTGGCTGCCGGACGGCCGCATCCAGTGCGACCTGTGCCCGCGCGACTGCAAGCTGAACGAGGGGCAGCGCGGCGCCTGCTTCGTGCGCGGCCGCATCAACAACGCCATGGTGCTTACCACCTACGGCCGCAGCTCGGGCTTCTGCGTCGATCCCGTCGAGAAGAAGCCGCTCAATCATTTCTATCCCGGCAGCAGCATCCTGTCGTTCGGCACCGCCGGCTGCAACCTCGCCTGCAAGTTCTGCCAGAACTGGGACATCTCCAAGGCGCGCAGCTTAGACCGCCTGGCCGACCAGGCCTCGCCGCAGGCCATCGCCGGTACCGCCTTGCAACTCGATTGCAAGAGCGTGGCCTTCACCTACAACGATCCGGTGATCTTCGCCGAATATGCGATGGACGTGGCTGATGCCTGCCATGCAGCCAGCGTGCAGACCGTGGCCGTCACCGCCGGCTACATCCACGCCCAGCCGCGCGCCGAGTTCTACGCCAAGATGGATGCCACCAACGTCGACCTGAAGGCGTTCACCGACGAGTTCTATTTCCGGCAGACCGGCGCGCACCTGCAGCCGGTGCTGGAGACGCTGCAATACCTGTGCAACGAGACGAATGTATGGGTCGAACTGACCACGCTGCTGATTCCCGGCTACAACGACTCGGCACACGAGATCGGCCGCATGTGCGAATGGATCGCTAAAGAACTGGGGCAGGACGTGCCGCTGCACTTCACCGCCTTCCATCCCGATTACAAGATGACGGACATCCCGCCGACGCCGGTGGCGAAGCTCGCCGAGGCGCGGCAGATCGGCCATGCCGCCGGACTGCACCATGTCTATACCGGCAACGTGCACGACCTCGAAGGCGGCACCACGCATTGCGCGCAATGCAAACAGGCACTCATCGTGCGCGACTGGTACGCGATACGCGACTACAGGCTGACCGACGAGGGGCGCTGCCCGCATTGCGGCGCGGCACTGGCAGGACGTTTTGGGAGGTTCGGGGGACAGTTCGGCAGACGGCGCATGCCCGTCACCATCCGGCACGCGTAGCGCAGGCAACGGTCAGTCGCGGTATTTCTCCGCAACCAGTACAAAGTCCGATTCGATCAAGAGGAAGGCATCGACGATATCCGGGTCGAAATGCGTACCGCGTCCTTCCGTGATGATACGGTTGACCTCTTCCCGTGGCAGTGCCGGCTTGTACACGCGCGCACTCGACAGGGCGTCATAGACATCCACCAGCGCCATCAGCCGCGCCGAGATGGGGATATCGTCCCCGCTCAGGCCGTAGGGATAGCCGCTGCCATCCCATTTCTCATGGTGCCCGACCGCGATCTGGCGCGCGATGCGCAGGAAATTGCCGGACTCGCCCACCTCTTTCTCGGCCGCCGCGATCGCATTGCCGCCCAGCAAGGCGTGTTTCTTCATGATCTCGAACTCCTCCGGCGTCAGCTTGCCCGGCTTGAGCAGGATATGGTCGGGAATGCCGACCTTGCCCACGTCGTGCAGCGGCGACAGCTTGAACAGCAGGTCGATGTTCTCGGCAGTCAGGAAGGCCCGGAAGCGCGGATGGTCCTGCAGGCGTTGCGCCAGCAGGCGGATGTAATGCTGTGTGCGGCGGATGTGGTAACCCGTCTCGTTGTCGCGCGTCTCGGCCAGCGAGGTCATGGCGATCACCGTGGCGTCTTTGATGACGCCGATCTCCTCGGTGCGCCGGGTCAGTTGCGAGGTGCGCTCATGCACCATCTTCTCCAGGATGCTCTCCTGTTTGCGCAGCTCGGCATTGGCCTGCTCCAGCTTGGCGCGCGCGGCCTCGGTGGAATTCCGCTGTGCCTGGAGCTGCCTCACCAGCTCCAGGTTCTCGAAGCGCTGCCGGATCGATACCTCGAAGTTCCTGCCGAGCACATGCCCCGCCATCAGGCCGACCACCATGAACAGCACCAGGAACATGGCCAGCACGATGTGCATGGCATCGCCCTGCGACGCCACACCATAGGTGAACGGCAGCATGATGGCGAACATGTAGAGGTAGAGCGCGGGCGGGTGCACCGGGTTCATGGTGACCGCCCCGGCGACCAGCCCGAACATCAGGCAGATCATGATGCCCTCGTAGCGCAGGTCAGCCGGATAAAAAGCCAGGCCGGCTACCCCCCACAGTGCGCCGACCGCAAACGCGAAGACAGTGAAGTGCAGGTGCCACTCGCGGCATTCTTCCAGGCTGTCCATCGCATGGCGGTAGCGAGCCCAGCGCAGCAGTTCCACCATGTGCAGCGCATAGATCAGCGCCCACCACAGCAACAATTCCAAGTGCAGGGCATGCGTCCAGAACATCCAGACGAACAGGGGCTCCAGCACCATCTGCACGAGCACCATGGTCGGGTACATCGCCAGACGCGCGCGCAACTGCTCCCGGCGCACATCGAGGTTCCCCGCATCGATGCGGAAGCCCCAATCCGCCAGCCCTGAATCGGCGATGTCCCGCAGCAGGGAGGTCCTGCCGACCTGCGCCATGACTGGCTCCCTGCTCAGACCATCTCGCAGGCCAGATGCAGCTTGGCCAGGTTGGACTGGTAACGGTCCGAGGCGTCGCTGAAGTAGCGGCTGCCGCGCACGATCGAGATCGCCTCCTCGCTCTTGCCCATCTCCGCCAGCAACACCGCTTGCGAAGCAGCCTCGTGGAACTCGTGGCAACTCTCGTGCAGCGCATTCAGCAGACCGACATCCGTGCAATGCTTGCCGCCGGCGCCGTGCAGCCACTTGCTCACCGGGCAATCGGCACAGCAATCCTCCGGAATCACCGGCTTCACCGATGAATAGCCGTGGACGTAAGCCTCCACCTCGTTCCTCTTGTTGATATG
Organism: Gallionellaceae bacterium; assembly: GCA_037447315.1. Lineage (GTDB taxonomy): Bacteria > Pseudomonadota > Gammaproteobacteria > Burkholderiales > Gallionellaceae > Sideroxyarcus. The sequence goes on from JBBIGX010000077.1 coordinate 4,156, forward strand.
CGCCTGGATGGCGCGGATGCCGTCGAAGCGTTCGAGCGGAATGGATTTGCGCGACACCGCGTTATTGCCGATCAATGCCCACATGATGCACCCTCCGTATGAATGTCCCAGCTTGCGGGAGCATTCTGTGTGGCGCGCAGAGGAGGCACAATACGCCGAAATGCCTATATCCAGACCTATATACGGTCTATATACCGCAGAGGTGATGTGCCTCGGGAGATGACCCGCACCAGCGCGAATCCCCCGCCAGGCGTACGGAAGTTGGTGGTCTGCCCTTGGTAGAGTCGGGCCGCGATAATCTGTATCTGCCCGTCATATACATAGCAACGCACGTCATATTTCAGCAACATCGCTTCGGCACCCAGACAGACCTTGCGCTCACCGGGCGCTGCCAGCCGTTGCGCGATGTAATCGCCGGACTGCATCACCTCCTCGAATACCCGCTTGGTCAACTTGTCGCCGCGGTAGGCCCCCTTGCTGCCATAGCCGCTGGCCGGCTTGAAGAACCAGTCCTTGCGCTCGCCCCACCAGCGTTCCGCATCCTCGGCACGCACCGATCTGGCCTGCGGGATGCTGCGCAGCAACGCATCGACATCATGCTGCGGCAGCCCGGCCGCACGCAGCCAGTCCACATCGGTCAGCGCGACCAGATGCTGCTTGTCGGCACGGCGCGCGTGATGCCGCGGGTCCGGCGTCAGCACCACCTGCCCCATCTCCCAGGCGTCGCGCAGATGCGGATAGCGCCGCAGGGTGAAATCGGTAAGGCGGTTGTAGACCATGTCGATACGCCGCTCGCCAATGTGCAGCGCATTCTCGCGCACATGCAGCTCCGCCGGATCGGTGATGAAGGCGGCGATGCCCGCGCGTTCGAACATGCGCTGCGCGAGCAGGAACTCGGGATAGAGGTATTGCCCCTGCGGCGCCTCGTCCACGATTGCGACGGTCGCCAGCGGTGCATCGCCGCGCGCCCTGCGCCACTCGTTGCGGAACATGTCGAGAAAAGCCTGTTCAGGCTGCACCTCGCCCACCGCATCGCCATACAGCGTCGCCTCGCGCTGGCTGTCCCGCAGCAGGGCATTGAGGAATCCGCCCCCGGCATTGGTATTGATCTCGATCAGGTGCGCGCCCTGCGCATTGAGGTGAAAGTCATAGCCGTAGAACACGCCCAGCGGCTCGTTCACGCCCGCCGCCCCCAGCGCATGTTCCGCCGCGGCGATCACCTCGCGCATCTGCTGCAACTGCAGGGCGCTGATGAACACCGGCGCCGCCGCAAACAGGTGCGGGCAGCGCTCCCGCACCAGACCGTACCAGTCATCGCCCTGCGCCTGCAGCGCGCGCTGCAGGGCCGCGCCGTCCATCCCGGCCCAATCCAGGCATTCGCCGTTCAGGTGCGCGATGAAATCCTGGTCGACGTCGAAATGTTCGCGCGCTGCGTCCTGCACGTCAGCCGCCAAGCAGCGCTTTCTTCAGGTCGTCCTGTGCCGGCTTGCCGCCCAGCCAGATCTTCAGCAGCGCGCGCTTGAACGCCGCGCCCGGTATGGTGCCGCGCACCGTGCCGTTGAT